>JANNJH010000451.1:0-5331 GCA_031405775.1 Sphingomonadales bacterium
AGCGACGAGCGCAGCTTTTCCTGGCCGCGCCGGATGATGTCGTCGAAATCGCGATTTCCGCTGGGGCGGGGACCCTGCGGCTTGCGCGGCGGGCCTTCACCCCAGGGGTTGCGCGGTCCCCCGCCCGAACCGTCGCCCGAGCCGCCATCGGACCCTTCGCCCGAACCGCTGCGGGACCCTTCGCCCGAGCCGCTGCGGGGGCCTTCGCCCCGGGGTCCGCCATCATTGTTGTTTTGCCAGGGCATGCGGTTTCCAAGTCTCGTCATCGTGAAAGCCCGAGCTATATACGTCGCGTATTCAGGGATTGCGAGGGCGTGACGATGTCGTTGCGGCCTCGCGTCGAAAAGGAACCGATTTCATGGCGCTAAAAGATCAAGTCGCGGCGGCGCTGGCGGCGATCGCCGATCCGATCGGCGGCGGCGACATCGTCTCCAGCGGCCGCGCCGCGGGGCTGGTCGTCAAGGATGACGGCAGCGTCGGGCTGGTGCTGGCGGTCGATGGGCTCGACCGCGTCGTCGCCGAACGCCTGCAGGCGGCGGTCGAGGTCGCGGTCAACCGCGTCGCCGGCAACAACGTGGCAAGGATCATCCTGACCGCCGATCGCGGCAGCGCGCCGGCGGCCGGCGCGCAACCGGTCGCGCCGACAGTGCCCGGAATCCGGAAGCTGATCGCCGTCGCCAGCGGCAAGGGCGGCGTCGGCAAATCGACGGTGGCGGCCAATATCGCGGTGGCGCTGGCGCGGCAGGGCCATGCGGTGGGGCTGCTCGACGCCGATATCTACGGGCCGTCCGTGCCGACGCTGCTCGGCATCGAGGGCCGGGCGCGGCTGGACAACAAACGCCTGCAGCCGGCGAGCGTCCATGGCATCAAGGCGCTGTCGATGGGGATGATGACCGATCCGAAAAAGGCCATCATCTGGCGCGGCCCGATGGCGTCGTCGGCGCTGGTGCAGATGGTCGAACAGGCCGATTGGGGCGTGCTCGATGTGCTGGTCATCGATATGCCGCCCGGCACCGGCGACGTGGCACTGACGCTGGCGCAAAAGCTCAGGCCCGATGGCGCGGTGATCGTTTCGACGCCGCAGGACCTGGCGCTGATCGACGCGCGCCGCGCCGTCGCCATGTTCAACGAAGTCGGGGTCCGCGTGCTCGGCATCGTCGAGAACATGAGCGGCTATCTGTGCCCGCACTGCGGCGAGGCCAGCGACCCCTTCGGCCATGGCGGCGCCGAGGCCGAGGCAAAGGCCATGGGCGTGCCGTTCCTCGGGCGGGTGCCGTTGGACATCGCGCTGCGGCTGGCTTCGGACGCCGGCCAGCCGGGGCAGGGCAAGCAGGCGGAAGTCTTTGCCGAAATCGCCCGCGCCGTCGGGGTGACGGTGGGACTATAAGCCGACTGGCTTGAACGAAAGCGGGTCCGCGAGCGTCCCGCAGGCGTTATCATGCAAAGGAGAATGGCCATGCCGCTTGCCACCGACACCGAAATCCGCGAGCTTCTCGCCGGCGCCCGCACCATCGCCATGGTCGGTGCCTCCGATCGCCCCGAGCGGACGAGCCACGCCATGATGCAGATGCTCCAGGACCACGGCTATCGGGTCATCCCGGTCAATCCGACGATCACCGGCGAACATATATTGGGCGAATATGTCTGGCACGATCTTGGCCAGATTGGCGTGCCCATTGATATCGTCGATATCTTCCGGCGCTCGGACGCCGTCGGGCCGGTCGTCGACGACGCCATCGCGGCGGGTGCCAAAGCCATCTGGATGCAGCTTGGCGTCATCAACCCGCAAGCCGCTGCCCGCGCCGAAGCCGCCGGGCTCAAGGTCGTCATGGACCGCTGCCCCGCGATCGAGATCAGGCGGCTGGGGTTGCCGCCGCTGGCCGATGATGGCGCCGCGCCGCCAGCGCCTTGAGGCCGTAATCGAGCCGGTCACGCACCGCCGCGTGCAGCGCCGGCGTCGCCGCCGCGATGCCGTGGAACACCGGGTCGGGCTTGTTGAAGGCCAGTATTTGCCCGGCGCGGTCGCTGACGACGCCGCCGGCCTCGGTCAGGATCAGCGCCGAGGCCGCGACATCCCATTCGGAAATGCTGCGGCCCTCCATCCAGCCGTCGGCCTCGTTGCTCGCCAGCTTGGCCATGCGCAGCGCCAGGCTGTTGGGCTTTTCGACGGCCTCGCCCGGCCAGGGTTCCGGCCAGAAACTGGCGGACATGTTGGCGGCATCGATCGGCAGGCGGATGCCCGTCAATTCCGTACGCCCCGAAACCCGCAAGCGCTTGCCGTTGCATTGCGATCCACGCCCGCGCAAGGCAGCGAATAATTGCCCGCGCGCCGGCGCCGACAGCGCCGCGACGGTGACGACGCCATCCTCCACCAGCGCCACCGAGACCGCCCAGCCGGTGCGACCGCGGATGAAATCCCGCGTGCCGTCGATCGAATCGACGATCCAGACCCGGCGCTTGGTCAGCCGGGCACCGGTATCGGCGCTTTCCTCAGATAGCCAGCCGTCATCCGGGCGGGCGCCGAGCAGGCGATTCATCAGATAAGCATCGACCTCGAGATCGGCGACGCCAACCGGATTTCCCGGCGCTTTGTCCCACCATTCCGACTTGGCATGGAAATGCCGCAGCGCCAGTTCGCCCGCGGCATGAGCCGCACGCACAGCCACCGAGAGATCGCTCTCGTTACGGCGCGCGTGACCGCTGCTGTCAGGCATTTGCGTCAGGCACCGGCGATGGTCATGCCGTCGATCCGCAGCGTCGGCACATTGGTCGAATGGCGGAAAACCAGGTCGTTGGCGGGCACCAGCGCCTTGAACATGTCCTTCAAATTGCCGGCGATGGTGACTTCGGCGACCGGCACGCTGATCTCGCCGTCCTCGATCAAAAAGCCGCTGGCGCCGCGGCTGTAATCGCCGGTCAGGCCGTTGACGCCCATGCCGATCAGTTCGGTGACATAGAATCCGCGCTTGATGCCCGCCATCAACTGCGCCGGCGTGTCGGTCCCGGCGGCCATGTGGAGGTTGGTCGCCCCGGCGCCCGGCGGCCCCGAGGTGCCGCGAACCGCATGGCCGCTGGGTTTCAGGCCCAGCTGCCGGGCGCTGGCGGCATCGAGCAGCCAGCCCGTCAGCACGCCCTTGTCGATCAGCGCCGAGCACGCCACCGGCAGCCCCTCGCCGTCAAAGCTGCGCGACCGCAGCCCGCGCCGCCGCATCGGATCGTCGATGATGGTGATGCCGCCGCCGAACACTTGCGTGCCGAGCGCGTCCTTGAGGAAGCTGGTGCCGCGAGTGATGGCGCCGCCGGTGATGGCGCCCATCAGGTGCCCGACCAGCGACGACGATATCCGCGGATCGAAGATGATCGGCAGGCCTGCGGTCTCAAGCTTGATCGGGTTCAGCCGCCGCACGGCGCGGCTTCCGGCGCGGGTGCCGATCGTCTCGGCGTCTTCGAGATCGGCGAAATGCCGCGCCGAATGCCAGGCGTAATCGCGCTGCATGTCGCTGCCTTCGCCGGCAAGAACGCTTGCCGAACTGCCGTAACTTGTCGAACGCTTGCCGCCGCGAAAGCCGGTCGAGGTGGCGAGCGCCGTCACCGCGCGCCCCGCCGACGCGCCGCCGCCTTCGGAATTGGTGACGCCGGCAACGGCGCGCGCCGCGTCCTCGGCGGCCATCGCCATGTCGCGCAAGGCCTCGGCGCTGGGGTCCTGGCCGTCGTCGAGATCGAGATCGGCCGGCGCCGCGCGCAGCAGCATGTCCGCAGGGGCCAACCCGGCCCAGCGGTCCTCGGGCGCCAGCCGCGCCATGGCGACGGCGCGTTCGGCGGCGATGGCGAGCGCCTGTGGGCTGAGATCCGACGACGAGACGCTGGCCGAACATTGGCCGATGAAAACCCGTATGCCGATTTCCTCGCCCTCGGATCGCCCGATGTCCTCGAGCTTGCCCAGCCGGACCGAGACCGACGTCGAGCCGTCGCCGACATAGATGGCATCGGCGGCATCGGCGCCGGCGGATTTGGCGGCCGCAAGGGCGGAATCGAGGCGATCAAGGGCTTGGGGTACACTGAGCATGGCACGGACTTAAGGCGTTGCGGCCGCGATGCCAAGCCGGCGCGAACCCGTCCCGATCATGCCAGCCCGACGACGGCGCAGGCGGCGAACATCAACAGCCCGGCGCCGCGGTTGGCGCGGAACAGCGCCAGCGCGTTTTCGGGCGATGTGTCGGCCAGCCGTGCCACCTGCCAGCCGAAATGCAGCGCCAGCGGCAGCAGCGCCAGCGGCGCCAGCGGGTCGAGGCGCGCCATCCACAAGGCCGCCGCCCAAAGCGCGATGGCGGCACCATAAAACCCCGCGACGCCGGCGCGAGCGCGCGGACCCAGCGCGCGGGCCGAGGATTTGATCCCGGCCATGGCGTCGTCCTCGATGTCCTGCAACGCATAGATAGTATCGTACCCAAGCGTCCACGCGATGCCGCCGGCATAAAGCAACGCCATCGCCGGCGACGGATCGGCAACCGCGACGAACCCGACCAGCGCGCCCCAGTTGAAGGTCAGCCCCAGCCACGCCTGCGGCCACCAGGTGATGCGTTTCATGAACGGATACGCCGCGACCAGCCCGAGGCTGGCGATGGCGGTGACCTGCGCCGCCGGGCGGAGCTGCAACACCACCAGCAGCCCGACCAGCGACAGGGTGATGGCAAAGCCCAGCGCCGCCTTGACGCTGACCTGTCCGCTGGCGATCGGTCGTGCCCGCGTCCGCGCCACCTTTGCGTCGAGATCGCGGTCGATGATGTCGTTCCACACGCACCCGGCGCCGCGCATGGCAAGGCTGCCGATGCCGAACCAGAATATCAGCGCCCAATCGGCGATCAGCCCACCCGCCAGCGCCACGCCCCAGGCGCAGGGCCAGAACAGCAGCCAGCCGCCCGCCGGCCGATCGAGCCGGGCGAGACGCGCATAGGGACGGACCCGCGCCGGAAGCGCATCGACCCAACTCGCCGCCACCGCATCGGGGGTGACGACATCAGGTTTCGGCGGAGGAGGTGTTGTGCTAGCCACGGTGCCATGAGCGAAACGCGACCCGACTTGTCAACGCGCGAAACGCGACCCGACTTGTCAACGCGCGAAACGCGACCCGACTTGTCAACGCGCGAAACGCGCCCCGACTTGTCGACCACGCCCCGGCTTTATGTCGCCATGCCGCTTTCGCAAGGCGCGGTGCTGACGCTGCCGGTGCCGCAATCGCATTATTTGGCGCAAGCCCATGCGCGTCGTCGCGATGAGCACACCATTGCGGTCCAGGATGTCGCCCCTCGGTGCCGCGATCTTGCTGTTTTC
>JANNJH010000452.1:0-4822 GCA_031405775.1 Sphingomonadales bacterium
CGCGGTGGCGCCGCGCGGCATCAGCCTCGGCCTTGTCGAGACATTGGACGTCGCCGGGCCTTATGGCCAGGGCTGGTCGCAACCGCGCGTCGCCTCGGGGCCGTGGACGGCGGTGGATTGCCGCATCGTCGGCGAACATCATGTGAAACTGGTCCTGGCCGGCGCCGATGGCGGGCGCTGCAAGGCCATCGCCTTTCGCCATGCCGACACGGCGTTGGGCGCAGCGCTGGCCGGCGCGCGCGGCCGCGCCTTCTACCTTGCGGGCCGCGTCAAGCGCGACGACTGGAAGGGTGAACCCAGCGCCGAAATCGAAGTCGACGACATCGCCTGGGTATAAACTTTTGCGCGAGGCGCGGCACCGGCCGCTTCCATCGCGCCATAATGCTTGACGCCGCGCCGCATGGCCTTTAGCAGCCCCTTCTCCCGCCGGTCCCATCGTCTAGCGGTCTAGGACGTCGCCCTTTCACGGCGAAAACACGGGTTCGATTCCCGTTGGGATCACCACCGCCCCCGGGCAGGATGGCAAGGCAGTCAGCGCGCATGAAAAACCGACCCTTCCGCCAGCGTGTTGGCTTTGCCATCGCCGGGCTCAAGGCCGGCTGGCTGCGCGAATCCAGCTTTCGCACCCACTGCCTGTTCGCGGCGCTCGCCGCTGTCGCGCTCGTCATGCTGCGGCCGGCGCCGGTCTGGTGGGCGCTTGTCGCCGTCGTCATCGCCCTTGTCGTGGCGCTCGAACTGGTCAATTCCGCCATCGAAGCCATCCTCGACCTCCTCCACCCCGAGCTTCATCCCGAGATCAAGGCGATCAAGGACATGGTCGCCGGCGCCGTGCTGATGATCAGCGTCGCGGCGCTGCTTGTCGCGCTGGCGCTGGTGATCGAAAGCCGTGGCCGCTTCGGCTTGTAGCGACGCCTGCGAAACACTACCGACGGCATTGCGTTTGGCAAGCCGCTACGCGCTGCGCGTCCCCCGGAGTCCCTGATGTACCGAATCCTTGTTACCGGTGCCTGCCTGACCGGCATGGCGTTTGCCGCCCCCGCCGAGGCCAGTGACAAGTTCTGGCATATTTTCGCTGACGCAGGAGCCATCGGCATCCCCGTCGCCGCCGGCGTCATCACGCTCAAGGAACGTGACAAGAACGGCCTCTTCCAGTTGACCGAAACCGGCTTTGTCGCGCTGGCTGCCACCACGGCGCTGAAATACGGCGTCAATTCCACGCGGCCCAACGGCGGCGACCGCAGTTTCCCATCGGGCCACACCGCGATGGCCTTTGCCGGCGCCGGTTATCTCCACGCCCGCTATGGCTGGCAGACGGCGTTGCCGTTCCAGATCCTTGCAGCAAGCGTCGGCTTTGCCCGTGTCCAAACCAGGGACCATCACTGGTACGACGTCGTCGCCGGTGCCGCCATCGGCGAAGGTTCGGCCTTCCTGCTGACGAGGCGGCTCAACGACAACGTCCGGGTCAACGCCGCCGGCGACACCAGCGGCGGCATGATCTCCGTCGCGGCGCGATTCTAGGCCATGACTCGGCGAAATCTCACAATGCTGGCGCTGCTGCTCGCCTGTGCTGCCTGTGTCGGCGATGATCTGCCGAAGGAAGCGCGCCGCGACGTGCCGCGCGACGCCCGCGGCGAGCCGGTGTTCGGCGCCATCGCGCCCGCCGCTGGAACAGCGCCGGTGCCCGCGCAATCCTGCACCCACCGCCGCCGCTGCCCATAGCCACCCTATCGGGGTTGAGACGCAATCGACAAGCCGCTATGACGCCTGCCAGGCGGTCGCTCGGGGCCGCCTTTTTGCGTTGGCGAATTTTCCGCGGCGCCGGAGCTGAGACAATGACGATACCCCCCCTGATGCCCGTCTATGGCCGCTGCGAGGTCGAGCCGGTGCGCGGGGACGGCTGTTATCTTTACGATGCCCAGGGCCGCGAATGGCTGGATTTCGCCAGCGGCATCGCCGTCAATCTGCTCGGCCATGGCCACCCGCACCTTGTCGGCGCCATCCAGAAACAGGCCGCAACGCTGATGCACACGTCGAACCTCTATCGGGTTCCGGCGCAGCAGGCGCTTGCCGAACGCCTCGTCGACCTGACCTTCGCCGATACGGTTTTCTTCACCAATTCCGGCGCCGAAGCGATCGAATGCGCCATCAAGACCTGCCGCAGCCATCATCATGCCGCCGGCAACCCGGAAAAGTTCCGCATCCTGACCTTTTCCAACGCCTTCCACGGCCGCACCCTCGCCACCATCGCTGCGACCAACCAGGAAAAGATGCGCAAGGGCTTCGAACCCCTGCCCGACTGGTTCAACGTGCTGCCATTCAACGATCTCGACGCCGCCCTGGCCGCGATCGACCCGTCGATCGGCGGCATCCTTGTCGAACCCATCCAGGGCGAAGGCGGCGTCCGCCCGGCGACGCCCGAATTCCTCAGGGGCCTGCGCGACCTGTGCGACAGGCATGGCCTGCTGCTCATCCTCGATGAAGTCCAGTGCGGCGTCGCGCGCACCGGGGCTTTGTTCGCCCATGAACATTATGGCATCATTCCCGATATCATGGCGATCGCCAAGGGCATCGGCGGCGGTTTCCCGGTCGGCGCCTGCCTCGCCACCGAAAACGCCGCGTCGGGAATGGTCGTCGGCACCCACGGCAGCACCTATGGCGGCAACCCGCTCGCCATGGCGGCGTGCCAGGCCGTCCTTGATGTCGTCACCGAACCGTCGTTCCTGGCGCACGTCAACACGATGTCGGCCCGGCTGCGCGCCGCGCTCGAACAGATGATCCCCAACCATGACGAGCTGTTCGACAGCGTTCGCGGCATGGGGCTGATGATGGGCCTCAGGCTCAAGTCCGACAGCCGCGCCTTCGTCAACCACGCCCGCGGCCATGGCCTGTTGACGGTTGCCGCCGGCGACAATGTCGTCCGCCTGCTGCCGCCGCTGATCATCGAGGAACATCATATCCGCGAGTGCGTCGATCGCCTGTCGGCCGCCGCGAGCGCCTATACCCCCGACGCCGCGGCCTAAATTTCAAGCCAGGTAAAATCCCATGCCGCATTTCCTCGATCTCGCCAGCGCCAAGGCAAAAGGCCTGCGCGCCATTCTCGATGAAGCCCATCGCCGCAAGGCGGCGCGCGCCGGTTGGCCCAGGGGCACGCCCGATGTCGATGCGCCGCTCGCTGGCCACACGCTGGCGATGATTTTCGAAAAACCCAGCACCCGCACACGCTTCAGCTTCGACATGGCGATGCGGCAATTGGGCGGCACCAGCATCGTCACTTCGGCGGGCGAAATGCAATTGGGTCGCGGCGAGACGGTGGAGGACACGGCGCGCGTGCTTGGCCGCATGGTCGATGCGGTGATGATCCGCACCAACAGCCATGCGACACTGGAAAGCCTCGCCGCCAACGCCGGTGTGCCGGTCATCAACGCGCTGACGGACATCAGCCACCCGTGCCAGATCATGGCCGACATCATGACCTTCGAGGAACGCACCGGCCGCCCGGTCAAGGGCAGCTGCTGGGCGTATCTCGGCGACGGCAACAACATGGCCAATTCGCTGATCGAGGCGGCATCGGTGCTCGATTTCGATCTGCGCCTCGGCGTCCCCCATGGCTATGACCCCGACCAGGCGGTCGTTGCCACCGCCTGCGCCCGCGGCGGCGGCATCGACCTGCTGCGCTCCGCCGCCGCCGCAGTCGAAGGCGCCGATGTCGTCGTCACCGATACCTGGATGTCGATGGGTCAGACCGACACGAAGGACAAGCTTTCGGCGATGCAGCCGTTCCAGGTCACCGAAGCGTTGATGGCCGACGCGGCGCCCGGCGCGCTGTTCCTCCACTGCCTGCCGGCGCATCGCGGCGAGGAAGTCACCGCCGCTGTCATCGACGGCGCGCAATCGGCGGTCTGGGACGAGGCCGAAAACCGCCTGCATATCCAAAAGGCGATCCTGCTCTGGTGCTTCGGCAAATTGTGACGGAGCCCCCGGTGCGCGAAGGCCTTGCGCCCATCAACGATCGCTCGCTGGGTTTCAGCGTCGCGGCGCGCAACGTCCGCGGCCAGATGGTGCGGCTCGATACGGCGCTCAACGCCGTGCTCGCGGCGCATGATTATCCCGCCCCGCTGGCGCGCCTGCTCGCCGAAGCACTGACGGTCACCGCGCTGCTCGGCGCCACCTTGCGGCGCGAAGACGGCCAACTGACGCTACAGGCGCAGGCGAAAGGCGGCGCCATCGACCTGCTGGTCTGCGACTATCGCTCGGGCGCGGTGCGCGGTTATCTGAATTTCGACGCCGCCGCGGTGTTCGCCGACGGCATGACGCTGCCCGAACTGTTCGGCGCCGGGCACCTTGCCATCACTCTCGACCAGACCGCCGCGTCCGAACGCTACCAAGGCATCGTGCCATTGGAAGGCGACAGCCTCGCCCATGCCATCGAAGGCTATTTCGCCAATAGCGAACAATTGCCGACGCTGATCCGCCTCGGCGTCGCCGGCAGCAGCGCCACCGGCTGGATCGCCGGCGGCTTGCTGGTCCAGCACCTCGCCCGCCGCGAACTCGGCGGCGAGCGGCTCGATGTCGTCAGCCTTCATCCGGATTGGCAGCACGTCAGCACGCTGGCATCGACCACCAGCACCGCCGAACTCACCGACCCCGACCTCGCCGCCGAATCGCTGCTGTGGCGATTGTTCCACGAGGAAAGCGTGCGCATCACCGAAGGCGCGACCCCGACGCGCGGCTGCCGCTGCAACATGGCGCACATCCAGGGCACAATCCATGTATCAGACTGTCTACTTGCGACATTCTGTTACACGTGTTGATTACAGAGTGA
>JANNJH010000453.1:0-3543 GCA_031405775.1 Sphingomonadales bacterium
CAGCCGCGGCAACAGCATCTATTTCCCCGATCGCGTCGTGCCGATGCTCCCCGAAACCCTGTCGGCCGACGTCTGTTCGCTGGTCGAAAACCAGGATCGCGGCGTGCTGGCCTGTCACATCGACATCGGCGCCGACGGCAAGGTGACGGGCCAGCGCTTTTCCCGCGCCGTCATTCGCTGCATCACCAACATCGCCTATGAAGACGCGCAAGGCTGCATCGACGCCGATGAAGGCGATTTTTATCCGGTGCTGCGCGACCTGTGGGCGACCTGGGGGGCGCTGACCAAGGCGCGCAACAGCCGCGAACCGCTGGCGCTCGATCTTCCCGAACGCCGCGTCCGCCTTGACGAGCAAGGCCGTATCGCCGCCATCGAATTGCGCGAAACCCTCGACGCGCACCGGCTGATCGAGGATTTCATGATCGCCGCCAATGTCGCCGCCGCGAAAGCCCTTGAGGCGAAAAAATCCGCCTGCATGTATCGCGACCATGAACCGCCGGGGCGCGAAAAGCTCATCGCGCTGAAAGACTATCTCGAAACCTTTGGCCAGAATTTCGCCATGGGCCAAGTCATCCTGCCCGCCACCTTCAACCGCGTGCTGGCCCGCGTGCAGGGCGAGGACTATGCCGAACAGGTGATGGAGCAAGTCCTGCGCACCCAGACCCAGGCCTATTATTCCCCTGATAACAAGGGGCATTTCGGCCTGTCGCTGGGCAGCTACGCGCATTTCACCTCGCCGATCCGGCGCTATGCCGATCTCGTCGTCCATCGCGCGCTGGTTGCTGCCTACAAGCTTGGCGACGGCGGGCTGACCGACGTCGACGCATCATCGATGGCGAAAACCGCCGACCATGTCAGCATGACCGAGCGCCGCGCCATGGAGGCCGAACGCGACACCACCGACCGCTATGTCGCCGCCTTCCTGTCGACCCGCATCGGCGAGACCTTCGCCACCCGCATCACCGGCGTCGCCAAGTTCGGCTTCTTCGCGCAGGTCGTCGGGCTCGGCGGTGACGGCCTTGTGCCGGTATCGACGCTCGGCGACGAACGCTTCGTCTATGACGACGCCAGCCGCGTTCTGGAGGGCATCGAGACCGGCACCCGCTACACCGCCGGCATGCGCCTCGAACTGGTCCTCGCCGAAGCCAACCCGATCACCGGGGCGCTGCGCTTCGAACTGCCCTTGGGCGACGGCCAGATTCGACCGCGCGGTGACCGGGTGCGGACCGGGCGTCGGGCGGGCCAGTCGCGGATTCCCAAGGGGATTCGGCGGGGCGGTCGGTAGCCGATCCTGCGCCTCTCCCGCTATCCGTCTGCGTGTAACCACGCGTTGAGGAGCGCCTTCATCGACGCAGCCCGTCGGCAAAATAGATTGCAATAAGAACAAGGCCGAAGAGCGCTAGCAGCCAGGCGCGAACGCCGTGGCGACCGCCAAGGTCGATCTGGTGATTGACGATCCAGCGGACGACAAATGCATCGATGGCAAGCCGGATGGTAAATGCCCATGCGGCGCCGACGGCCCCCGCCTTCCAGGCGCCTATGGAAAGTGCAAGTATAGTTATAGGCAATGAAACAAGTTGCAGAATGGCTCCAGATCGCTCGCGACGACCGATGACGAGCAAAATATAATTAGCCTGAGCCAGGCAATTCAGCGAAATTCCGATGGACAATATCTTGACGATTTCGTATATTATTGGAGCGTAGGCTGTTCCCAGCCAAAGCTGCAATAATTTTTCTCCAAGCACGATCAGAAATATATGGCTGGCAAGTGCAATTGTCGCGATCGCGCCAGCAAACCCCGCAAAAAACCGATTGAACTGGCTGTGGCCGTCATCCTTCCAGGCCGCGGCCAAGCGGGGCGTCGCTGCAATACTAAGGGCTCCGACGATCAGCCACAGTTTCGTCGTCAATTCGCTTGCAACGACATAGTGCCCAACGGCGGTAGCACTTGCCAGCGAAGCAAGAACGAAGCGATCGCTATAGCCAATAAATGTCGACAACAGCCCACCGAGGCCGAGCCACGCGCCGCGGCGAATGAGCGTCATATGTATATCGGACAGTCGACGCCGCCAAAGTTCCTCGATAAATGTCATGTAGGAACTTGCGATCTGGGCCAGTGGACGCTGTCGCGAAACAAACATAAAGCCCGAAAGTACCACCAGCCGGGAAATTAAAAGTCCGATTGCCGCCGAAGTCAGCGACGGCACGACAAGAATCGCCGCCAGCGGCGCGACAAACAGCAGCGAGGTGGCGATCGTTCGCCAGATGTTGAGTATGAAAAAGCGCTCCTCGACTTCCATGTTGGCTCGTAGCGGCAAAGTGACCAATGACAGCGCTGCGGAAATCACAGTTAAAAGCGATGATATAAGCAAGTCATTCTGATCGCCGACGAAAATAAAGGCTGTCAATATGGCGCCGACGCCGACCAGCGCCATGACGAGCGCCAAGCTTATCGAAAGGTGCAAGCCGGCCTCGGTCGTCGCCTGGCGAATATCCGCGGCGCCAAATCCGCCTCGGCCAACCGCCACGAGCACAATCGCACGCGATATGCCGAAATCGTTTACACCGAGAAGGACGAGGGCCGCGAGTTGGAGGGACAATATGCCGTAGCGCGCCGTCCCGAGGGCATGGATGAGAAGCGGTGTCGCCGCGATTGCCACCACCGCCGGCAAGACCACCCCCGCCGCATTTGCAATCGCATTCCGCGTGATGGTGTTGCGGATGATGTTCCGTCTCCCCGGCGCGTCGTGCATCGCGCTCCCCGGCGCGTCGTACATCGCGCTTTGGCGGCATTCGCGGCGATATACAAGACCGGGTCGACGCGCCGGCCGGATCGCGCGCGATGGCAGCCGGTGCCTGCAAATTCAGGCTATAATTGACTTTTCAAAGCCCGGCGAGCGCTTTATAAGCCGGTTTCCACAGGCTTGGAGTTTGCCGCTTCTGAATTGCACGGCAGGACGGTTCGGGTGATTGAAGGATGGCAATGACTGTGCCGCTAGTTACGATTGTCACGCCCACTTATAATCGGGCTGCGTTTATTTCCGAGACGATAGAAAGTGTCTTGGCGCAAACCTATGCTAACCTCGAGTATATAGTCATCGATGACGGCTCGACTGATGGCACTGCCGCGATATTGGACAAATTCCGCGACCGTATACGCGTTGTTACCCAGGACAATCGCGGCCAGGCAAGGGCGCTGAATCGCGGCTGGGACGAAGCGCGCGGGTCGATTCTGGGTTATCTGAGCTCCGACGACATCCTCTACCCGACGGCAGTCAGCGAGATGATGGCTCGGCTCGCCGATGCGGCGGATACCGTGTGCGTCTATCCTGACTGTGATTTGATCGACCCGTATTCGCGCGTGGTCAAGCGGAGTGTCTGTAGCGGCTTCGACCTTGAACGCCTGGTTGTCGAGCAGGAATGCCATATCGGTCCTGGCGCCCTGTTCCGGGCCGAAGCTTACCGCGCTGTCGGCGGCTGGCGGCCGGAGCTTCGGTTGGGCCCTGACCGCGAGTTCTGGATGCGGCTTGCTTCGATCGGCGA
>JANNJH010000454.1:0-2566 GCA_031405775.1 Sphingomonadales bacterium
CGTTGACCGGAAACTCGTGGGAAATCAGCGCACCGCCGCGGGTCCCGATCGGCAGCCCGTCGAGATGTTTCTCCTGCGTGAGATCGGGCTTAAGCCGAACCGTCGCACCGCCCGGCGACAGACTCGGGCGGCCCACGGCCAGCCGGCTGATCTTCTCCGCCGCCGAGACATAACTCTCCAGCAAGGTCGGAGAAAGGTTGCCGACCGTGACGTTGTCAAAACCGTAACTGGAGGAATCGCTCGGCAGCTGGGACGTGTCGAAGTCCAGCGCGAGCAGGTCGCGGATGGCGTTGCGATATTCGGTGCGGTTGAGCCGGCGGAACGTGTCTGTGCGACCGGGATTCGGGGTCGCCGAGGCCTATAAGGCGGCGTTCGATTGCGATCCGGTATCGGCGTTCGGCGGCATCATCGCGGTCAATGGCCGGCTCGATGGCCCGACGGCGCAGGCCATCGCCGGGATCTTCACCGAGGTGGTGATTGCCCCCGATGCCGACGCCGACGCGCTGGCGGTGTTCGCGGCAAAAAAGAACCTGCGGCTGTTGCTGACCGGCGCGCTGCCCGATCCGCGCCGCGCCGGGCTGGTGCTGCGCCAGATCGGCGGCGGCATACTGGTGCAGACCCGCGACAATGGCGCCGTCACCCGCGCCGACTGCAAGGTGGTGACCAAGCGCGAACCGACCGAAGCCGAATGGGCCGACATGATGTTCGCCTGGGTCGTGGCGCGCCACGTCAAATCGAACGCCATCGTCTATGCCAGGGGCGGCAGCACGGCGGGCATCGGTGCCGGGCAGATGAGCCGGCTCGATTCGACGCGGATCGCGGCGTTGAAGGCCAGCGACGCCGCGCAAGCCGCCGGCTGGCCGCAACCCCGCACCATCGGCAGCGCCGTGGCGTCGGACGCGTTCTTCCCGTTCGCCGACGGCCTGATCGCCGCGGCCGTTGCCGGAGCGACGGCGATCATCCAGCCGGGCGGATCGATCCGCGACGCCGAAGTCATCGCCGCCGCCGACGAACGCGGGCTGGCGATGGTCTATACCGGTATGCGGCATTTCCGGCATTGAGCGTTTTCCAATCGAATGGCTTCGGGTCGAAAAGCGCTTTAAGGACGAGACGCTGAGCCTCGACGAGACACTCGCGGCGGCCGTCGCCAAGGCGAATATCGCCGGCGCGGTGGCGTTCGTCGGGGATCGCGATGGGCTGCGCTACTCCGGCGCCTTCGGGCTGCGCGACATCGAAAAGCCTGCGCCGATGACGGCGGACACGGTATTCCAGCTGGCGTCGATGACCAAGGCGGTCACATCCGTCGCGGCGATGCAGCTTGTCGAGGCCGGCAAGCTCAGCCTCGACGCGCCGATCGGCGAGCTGTTGCCGGGGCTTGGCCGTGCACAGGTCATCGCCGGATTCGACAGCGATGGCGCGGTCATGTTGCGCCCGGCAAAGCGCCCGGTGACGCTGCGCCATCTGCTCACCCACACATCGGGCCTTGGCTATGATTTCGTCCACGCCGACCAGGCGCGGGCGCGTGGGCCCAATCCGCCGGTGCCGGGGTCGCTGGCGTCGATCGAGACGCCGTTGCTGTTCGATCCGGGCGACGGCTGGGCCTATGGCGTCTCCATCGAATGGACCGGGCTGGCGGTCGAGGCGGCGAGCGGGCAAAAACTCGACAGCTATTTCGCCGATCACATCTTCGCGCCGCTCGGCATGGCCGACACGGCGTTCCGGCTGTCGCCCGAACAACGCGCGCGCCAGGCGACAATGTATGCGCGCGGCGCCGATGGCCGCCTGTCACCCTTCCCGATCAACCTCGGCGGCGGCAAGGCGGCCGAATTCTTCTCGGGTGGCGGCGGCCTGTCGGGCAGCGGCGGCGATTATATGCGCTTCTTGCGGATGCTGCTCAACGGCGGCAGCCTTGACGGCGCGACGATCCTGCGGCCCGAAACCGTCGCCGCCATGGCGCGCAACCAGGTCGGCGGGCTTCGCGCCGGCGCCATGGCAACGACGATGCCGTCGTTCAGCCAAGCCGTCGACTGGTTCCCCGACATGATTCCGGGCTGGGGCCTGGGCTTCATGATCAACCCGCAGGCCGGACCCGATGGCCGGGCGGCGAACAGCCTGGCCTGGGCCGGGATCGCCAACACCTATTACTGGATCGATCCGGCGAGCGGCGTGGCGGCGCTGCTGCTGATGCAATTCCTGCCCTTTGCCGACCGCCGGGCGCTGGCGCTGCTCGCCGCCTTCGAGCGGGCGGTTTACGCGCGATAAAGGTCGGCGCAGGCGGAATGCGGCGCGTTAGCCGCGCAGGAACTTGACGATGGCGGAGAAATCCTGGCCGCCGCCGCCGTTGTTGGCGAACATCTGGTACAGCGCTTCGGCCTGCGCCCCCATCGGTTCTGATGGGTGACGTAGACCATCATCGAAGAGGCCATGAAGAAGATGCTGAAGACCAGGATGATCATGACCAGGATCTTGCCGAAGAAATTCATGGACCTCTCCTTGCCGAGCGGCGCGTGCGAATCGCGCGAAGTTGCCGGTTTATGGAGCGCCGCGCCGTGAGGCGAGGCGGCTC
>JANNJH010000455.1:0-5098 GCA_031405775.1 Sphingomonadales bacterium
CCCCCCCCCCCCCCCCCCCCCCCCCCCAACTACTTTATTACCCGGTGGGGGGGGGGGGGGGGGGGGGGCCCGGCCACCGCTTCCACCTCGGTGGATCAAACGCTAAATCGCGGCTTCGATATGCTCGCCCATGTCACGCACCGGCTTGCCGGAAACCACGGCGGCGGCGGTCTTGATCATCGCCACCAGCGCGCCGGCGCCATTCCAGAGCTCGGCATGGTCGGGCCGGATGCGCAAGACGCGTATCCGCGCGTCACCCGGACCTTCGGGGTAAAAAGCCAGCGCCGGCTTCGACCACAGCATGTCGATCATGGCGCGATCGTCATGGATCGTCGCGTTGCCGCGAAACACGACATGCGTGCTGTTGCCGTCGCTAAAGCTCACCAGCACCGGCGGATGTGCGGCGATATCGTCGAGCTTGGCGCTTTGCGCGTCGGTCAGGAACCAGATCGTGCATTCATCGCCGCGGACGATCGCCGCCATTGGCCGCGCGGTCAGGCCATCGGCACCGCGTGTCACCAGCATGGCGGTCCGGATCGATTCCGCCGCCTTCCAGATCCTGGCGGCATTTTCGGCAGTGGCTTTGGTGTCCGACATGGCGTGTCTCCGGTGTTTGCCTGCGAGATCAAACCGCCACGCCGCCGCTTCGTTCCGCGGTCCAATGCAGGACTGTCCGGCCGCGCTGAAACGCTCGCCTCGCGTCCGGCATCGCCAGCTTGACATTTTTGTGCTGCGCTGCGATATGCGCCTCGGCTTCAGCGCGGAAATTCCCGCTGCCCACGCCGGGTGCGTGATCGGGCACAGTCTTTCAAGGCCATCAGGGTTTTGACAGACACCGCCCCAGACCCGGATGTTCAGAGGCCAGCCCCAAGGGCCACCCCATCACGCGGGTTGTCAAAACCCGCTCGTCCGGTCGCCTTCGAAGGTCACCGGCAGCCGCGCGAATCCGTCGCGTGACCGTTCCCGAAAAGACCATCAATGACCTATTTTACCGATTTCGGCCTTGCCGAACCGCTCGCCCGCGCGCTCGCCGACAAGGGCTATACCGAACCGACGCCGATCCAGGTCCAGGCCATCCCGCCGGTCATGGAAGGCCATGACCTGTGCGGCATCGCCCAGACCGGCACCGGCAAGACCGCGGCGTTCGCGCTGCCGATGCTGCATCGCCTCGCCGCCAACCCCAAGCACCGGCTGAAATACGCGACGCGGGCGCTGGTGCTGGCGCCGACGCGTGAACTCGTATCGCAGATCGCCCAGTCGTTCACCGATTATGGCAAATACATGAAGATGTCGGTGACGACGGTCTTCGGCGGCGTGCCGATCCCGCGCCAGGAACGCGCCATGTCGCACGGCGTCGATGTCGTCGTCGCCACGCCGGGCCGGCTGCTCGATCTTGTCGAGCGTGGCAGCCTTGATTTGAAGCTGGTCGAAATCCTCGTCCTCGACGAAGCCGACCAGATGCTCGATCTTGGTTTCATCCATGATCTGCGCCGCATCGTCGGCCTGCTGCCGCGCAAGCGCCAGACTTTGTTCTTTTCGGCGACCATGCCCAAGGCGATCGAGGAACTGGCGGCGAAATACCTGACCAACCCGGTCAAGGTCGCGGTCAAGCCCGCCGCCACCACCGCCGAGCGCGTCGAGCAGGCGGTCATCCACGTCAACCAGGCCGAAAAGCCGGCGCTGCTCCAGCTTGTCCTGCGCGACCAGTCGATCGACCGCGCGCTGGTCTTCAGCCGCACCAAGCACGGCGCCGACCGCATCGTCCGCCAGCTCGGCAACGCCGGCATCACCGCCGAGGCCATTCACGGCAACAAGAGCCAGCCGCAGCGCGAACGGGCGCTTGCCGCGTTCAAGGCCGGCACTTGCCGCGTCCTTGTCGCCACCGACATCGCGGCGCGCGGCATCGATGTCACCGGCGTTTCGCACGTCATCAACTATGAACTGCCCAACGTGCCGGAATCCTATGTCCACCGCATCGGGCGCACGGCGCGCGCCGGCCGCGAAGGCCAGGCCATCGCGTTTTGCGCCGAGGACGAACGGCCGTTCCTGCGCGATATCGAAAAGCTGATCCGCCAGAAGATCTTGCCGCTGGCGCTGCCCGCCGATTTCCGCGCCGCCGTGCTGGCGGCGCAAAAGGTCGAACGCGCCGCGCCGCCGGCACCGCGTGAGGAAGAACGCCGCGATCACGCCCGCCGCCCGAGCGGCGGTGGTCGTCCCGGTCGCGATCCGCGCGCCCAGGTCACGCCGCATCGTGGTGCCGGCGGCGGCCGGCAGGGCCAAGGCCGCGCCGGTAGCGGCGGCGGTGGTGGTGGCGCCGGCTATCGCGGTCGCTAAAGCCCTTGGGCGGGGAGGGGCCGCAAGCTCCTCCCCGCTCCCGGAGCCTTCAACCTTCTTCTTCGAACAACAGCGCGACATCGGCATTGGCCGACAGCCGCACGACCTTGCCCTCCACGGCGGCAACCAGCCCCATCGGGATCGTGTGATGGTGCCCCTTGTGGGCGCCGGCCGTCGGGGCGGCCAAGGTGATTTTATGGGCGTCGGCGTGATCGACGACGCCGATCGGCGCGCCATCGGCGCCGATCACGGTCATGGCCTTGAAAATCGCGTGGGTCATCGCCTGTCTCCTTGTTGCTAGACTGCAACAACGCGCGAAACCGGCTTTCGAACCAAAGTGAAGTCCAGGCGTTGCTTGCGGGCGATCGCCAGCGCTTGCCGGCACCCCGAAATCGCCGGGAAAACGGGTGGCAATCGCCCCGTCATCCCCGGCGGTTCCTGCGAGTGATCAGGCCGCGCGTGCGGTGATGATCTTGCCCGGCGTGCGCGGCGGTTCGCCCTTGGGCAGCGCGTCGATGACGTCCATGCCGTCGGTCACCTGGCCCCAGACAGTGTACTGGCGATCGAGGAAACCGGCATCGGCGAAGCAGATGAAGAACTGGCTGTTGGCGCTGTCCGGGCTCGACGAACGCGCCATCGAGCAGGTGCCGCGGATATGCTTTTCGGCCGAAAATTCGGCTTTCAAATCAGGCTTTTTCGATCCGCCCATGCCGGTGCCGGTGGGGTCGCCGCCCTGTGCCATGAAGCCGGGGATGACGCGGTGGAAGACGACGCCGTCATAGAAGCCCTCATTGGCAAGCTCGGCGATGCGCGCGACATGGCCGGGGGCAAGGTCGGGGCGCAGCTTGATGGTGACGGTGCCGCCTTCGAGCGTCAGGGTCAGGGTTGTCGGCGTATCGGTCATGTCATAATCTCCAGGCGAGCGCGGGCTTTACCCCGTCCGCGGCAAAGCCTCAAGCCGCGACCGCACTTGTGCTGGTAAAGGCACCGGCCCGGTGTCGCCGCGACAGCGGAAATTCCGGCGCGTCGTCCTGTCGTTTGCGTCAGGGGCGGCGGCGCAGGATCAGGTAAAAGGCGCCGCTGCCGCCGTGGCGCGGATGGGCGGGGCGCAGCGCGGCGATGCTGGCGCGGTAGTTTCCATTATCGAGCCAATGACTTAGCTCGGCGCGGATACGCCCCGGCCGGTCGCTGCGGCCCTTGCCGGTGACGATCAAAATGATGCGCTGGCCGTGGAGATTGGCGCTGTCGAGCGCTTGGGTGAGGACAAGGTGCGCGGCGTCGAGGCTGTGGCCGTGGAGGTCGACGACGCGATCGGGGGTGATGTCGCCCTGTCGCAGGCGGCGATCCCAGCCGCCGTCGAGGGTAGCAGCGGCGACCGGAATAGCCGCATTTTTGCGGGGTTGCAGCGGGCGTTGAGGGATTTTGGGCGGGTTCGCGGCGGGACGCGGCGAGGCGATGGGCGGCGGTTTGACCGGTGCTGGCGGGGAAATTGTCGGAGCCAGCGCAGGACCTGGGGCCCTTCCGGCCAACGGCCGCACCGATGCGGCGACGCGCGACCACAAGGCCCGCTCGGGCGCGGTCAGCCGGCGGACCATCCTAGCCAGCCGGGCCGGTGAGCCGCGCCGCGGCGGCGCGCGGCAACAACAGCAGAACGCGTGCCGGCGCCGCCTGCGCCCCGGCTTCGGCGCGCGCGGCGGCACCCGATCCGCGGAACAGGTCGATGCGGTTGGCGCCCTTGATGGCGCCGCCGGTGTCCTGTGCCACCATCAGCGCGGCCAGCGGCACATTTCCGGGCAGGGTGGTTTCGACCAGCAGCGGCGCGCCCAGCGGAATATAGGCCGGATCGGCGGCGACCGAAATGCCCGGGGTTACCGCGACGCCCATCGCGCCGACCGGGCCTTCATCGACTTTGGCTTCGGTGACTTCGCGGAAGAAAATCATGCTCGGATTGGCGGCGAGCAGCAATGGTGCCTTGGCCGGGTTGGCGCGCAGCCAGGCGAGGATCGTGTCCATGGTCGCGCCGCCCCTGGGTAGATCGCCGGACGCGATCAGCACCCGGCCGATGGCGACATAATCATGGCCATTCTGGGCGTCATAGCCGATGCGCATGATGTTGCCGTCGGGCAGGCGCAGCCGACCCGAGCCCTGGATTTCGAGAAAGAACGCTTCGTAAGGGTCGGCGGCCCAGGCGAGTTCGAGGCCCTTGTCGGCCAGCGCGCCGGCCATGATCGCGGCGCGATCGGGGTAGGGGACGAGTGCCCTGCCTTCGATCCGGCCACGCAGCTTGCGGCCCTTGAGATCGGCGGCGAAGCGCCCGAGATCGGCCTCCACAAGGTCGGGCGGGCGGCGGTAGAGCGGCACCGGATAGCCCGGCCCGGCAGTGCGCGAGCCGGCGATTTCGGGTTCATAATAGCCGGTGGCAAAGCCTTTCCCGGCATCGACGCTGATCGCGGTGAACTGGCTGCCGAAAAATCCCGTCGCGTCGGTCGCGGTGGCGGCGGCGGCGCAGGCGGCGTCCCAGTCGCCGGGGCGCGTCAGGCCGCTGCGGTCGCCCTGTTTTTTCATCGCCGGGCAGGTTTTTTTGAAGGCGGCGAGCGCGGCGTCGGCATTGACCGGCGGAGCAAAGGCGGCAAGCGCGATCGGCAGGTCGGCGGCGCGGACCGGCTTGGCCGGCCTGCAGGGCGCGGGCAAGACCACGACCACGGCCAAGCTGGCCAAGCACCTGATCGACAAGCGAAAGAAGAAGGTGCTCACGGTGTCGGCC
>JANNJH010000456.1:0-4038 GCA_031405775.1 Sphingomonadales bacterium
CTTCGAAGGCGCAGACGACTGCCGACGAGAACGCCGAGCGCAGGATCATGTCATGGGTCAGCATGACGCCTTTGGGACGTCCGGTGGTGCCCGAGGTGTAGATGATGTCGCTGAGGCTCAGGCCATCGGCGGCGGCTTCGATAGCCGCCAGCTGCGTCCGGCTGTCCGGCGTGCCGTTGGCACAGACGTCGTCGAGCGTCAGGCCCGGCGCCGCGCTGGCGGCTTCGACACGGTAAAAGAACGTTTGGCGCAGCTTCGGCAAGTCCCCGGCAATCCCGGCCAGGTCGGCGACATAGTCATGGCCGCGAAAGCCATCCATGGTGATCAGCATGACGCTGTCCGACTGGTCGAGGATATAGGCCAGTTCCCGGCTGCGCAGCAGGAAGTTGATCGGCACGCACACCGCCCCGGCGCGGGCGATGGCAAGTTTGGCGGCGACGAAGGCCGGATAATTGGCCATCACCAGCGCGACGTGCTCGCCGGGTCGCAGCCCGTGGGCGATCAGCCCCGCGGCAAGCTGCCGCGACCATTCAACGACCTCGGCATAAGTCCAGCTCTGCGCGTCGGTAATAATGAATGGCCGCGCCGGATATCGCGCGGCAGCCGCATCGAAAGCCTGGGCGATGGTCAACGGCTGCCAGAACGGCACCGAGGCGACGATCGCCGCGCGCCGCGCAGCGATCGACGCGTCGCCGGGGGCTTCTGGTGATGGAATGGGCATGGTGCCGCGGACTATCCTGTGATTGACGGTTCCTGCGCATTCTCATAACAAACGTTCGTTTTATAGCAATCATGTCCGCATGGAGACCGACGATGGACTTCCGTTTCACCGACGAACAGCGGATGTGGAACGACGTCGTCCAGAAGTTCATGATCGACGAGGTCGGCCAGGATTATACCCTCGCCCACGACCAGTCGCGTGAGTTTCCCGAGGATATCTATCGCAAGCTCGCCGATCTCGGCTGGCTCGGCCTGCTGGTGCCCGAAAGGCTCGGCGGCATGGAAACCGACGCCGTCATGTTCGCGATTTTCTGCGAGGCGATCGGCAAGTACAGCCTCGACACCGCCGCCTGCTTCATGACGTCGATGTTCACCGCAACCAACATCTGCAAGCATGGCACGCCCGCGCAGCACGAGCGCTATATCAAGCCGTTCCTGCGCGGCGAGTCGAAGTTCTCGATCTCGATCAGCGAGCCGCAGTCCGGGTCCGATGCCGCCGGCGCGCGCTCGACGGCGCGGCTCGAGGGCGACGAATGGGTGCTCAATGGCAACAAGGTCTGGTGCTCGGGGGCGCATCTGCCCAATACCACCATCTCCATTCTCGCCCGCACCAGCGCCGACCGCTACAAGGGCTTTTCATTGTTCCTGGTGCCCAACACGACGCCGGGGCTGCACCTGAAAAAGATGCAGACGCTGGTCCGGCGCAGCCTGGGCACCACCGAATTCTTCATGGACGAGATGCGCGTGCCCAAGGATGCGCTGCTCGGCGAAGTCGGCAAGTGCTGGAACTTTATAGGCGATCATCTCGACCACGAGCGGCTGTGCAACGCCTCGTCGCAGGTCGTCAACGCCCGCACCGCGCTCGATGATACAAGGCGCTACCTTGGCGAGCGCGACGCCTTCGGCAAGAAGCTTTCCGAGTTCCAGGTGCTGAAGCATCGCATGGCCGACGACGAAACCGAATTGTCCGCCGCGCGCCTGATGGTGTATTACGCCGCCGACCGACTGGCGCGGCGCGAACCCGCTAGCGCCGACGTCGCCAAGGCCAAGCTGTTCACGTCCAAAACGCTGTTCCAGATCGCCTTCAACGGCATGCAGGCGCTCGGCGGCTATGCGCAATTGCCCGAATACCACATGGAACGCTATTTCCGCGAGGCGAAGCACGGCATGGTCGGCGGCGGGACAAACGAGATATTGCGCAGCATCGTCGCCAAGTCGATGGGACTGACGCGCGATTAGGATGGCGGGTCCGGAGTGAAACAGATGGCAGCGCCAGTCGCGGGGCCAGCCCCGGGGCCAGTCACGGGGCCAGCCCCGGGGCCAGTCGCGGGGCCGGTCGCGGGGCCGGTCGCGGGGGCAATGGCGGAACCGGCTGGCCCGCGCGAGGCGATCTTCGACGCGGCCGTCCATCTGTTCGGCAGCCAGGGTTATACCGGCACGTCGATGCGCGACATCGCCGCCGCCGTCGGCGTGCTGCCGGGCAGCCTGTATGCCCATATCGACAGCAAGGAAGCGCTGCTGGCCGGCATCGTCGCGGATGGCGTCGCCCGCTTCCTCGCCACAATCCGCCCGCACCTGCAGTCGGGGGCCGCGCCGAGCGCCAAGTTGCGGGCGATGATCGTCGCCCATGTCGGCGTCGTCGCCGACAACCCGGAACGGTCGCAAGTCGTCTTCCACCAATGGCGATTCCTCGGCGGCGGCAGCGTCGCGGCCGCCATCGAAAAGCGCCGCGAGTATGAACAGGCGTTCATCATGGTGCTGCAGGCCGGCATCGCGGCCGGCGAGTTCCGCGCCGACCTCAGCCCGCGCATCGCCGTGCTGACCATCCTCGGGGCGCTGAACTGGACGCCGGAGTGGCTATCGCCGGACGGGCCGCTGTCGCCTGCGGCGGTCGGCCACCTGATCGCCGACACCCTGCTTATTGGCGTTCGCGGCTAGAGGGCGTTGTTTTCTTGATTAGAAAACGCTTTGCGCCATTGCACCGGAATCACCCCCCGGCTCATCCCGAATCGAATGCGCCTGGCGCTGCCTTCCATCTCTCCTTGACGACCAGATATTGCGACCCTAAAAAACAAACGCTTGTTTTTGGGATGGCGATGCCGGCGCGACAGTTCACCGATCCGCAGCACAAAAGCTTCGAGGATTTCGCGCCAGGCGACACGATGACGACGCGTGGCCGCACCGTCGACGTCGGCGATATCACCAATTTCGCCGGGCTAACGGGTGATCATTACCAGCTGCATACCGACGCCGCCTTCATGGCCAAGGGGCGTTTCGGCCAGCGCATCGCCCATGGACCGCTGACGTTTTCGCTGGCAGTCGGGCTGGTCGGCGGCAGCGGGTTCTACGGCGACGCGATCACCGCGCTGGTCGAGATCACCGGGCTAAAGGCCGTGAAGCCGGTGTTCGCCGGCGACACCATCAACGTCGTCGCCGAGGTGACGGGTGCCGACGCCACCGGCACAAAGTATGGCACCCTGGCGGTGCGCTATTCGGTAAGGAATCAGGATGGGGACGAGGTCATGACATTTTTGCAGACCATGCTGGCGCGCCGCCGCCCGGTGGAGGACAGCCGCAATGACTGAGACCGCGCTTCAAATTGCCGCCGGCGCCGCCAACGACCCGGTTTTCGTCGGCGTCGGCGAGATACCGTCGGGCCGCTACCCCGATCGCAGTTTCATCGGCGACCTGACCAAGGTGGCGATCCTGGCGTTGAAGGACGCCGGCATGACCCCGCGCGATGTCGACACGATCGTGCTCATCCCCAACCTCCATTCGGGTGCCGACCAGGCCGATTTGGTGTTCTCGCGGATGGTCGAGGAGCTCGGCATCCACGGCCACGCCAAGGCGAGCCTGATGATCCATTCGGGCGGCTCCACAAGCGACAATGCGGTGCGCGCGGCGCACGGCCTGATCGCCACGGGCCACGCCCAGACGGTGCTGGTCCTGCACTGCGAGCGCTGGGGGTCGGCCGACCTGCAGGAAATGATCACCATGCTGTCAAAAAACGGCATCCCCGGCGAATGGGAGCTGCCGACCGGCATCCAGTTCAACGCGATCGGCGCTTTGATCACCCGCCGCTACATGCACGCATCGGGCAGCACGGCCGCCGAAATGGCGTCGATCTGCGTCACCTTGCGCAAATGGGCGCAGCTCAATCCCAATGCCATGTATCGTGGCAAGGAACTGACGGTCGACAAGATCCTTGCGTCGCGCATGGTCGCCGACCCGTTGCACGCGCTCGAATGCCCGATGCTGGCCGATGGCGCGGTGGCCTTTGTGATGACCAGCGCCGGGAACGCCCGCAAGCGCGGCATG
>JANNJH010000457.1:0-3176 GCA_031405775.1 Sphingomonadales bacterium
CCCACCCCCCTCCCCAACCTACCCTCCCTTTTTACCCCCCGGGGGCCCGCCCCCCCCCCCCCCCCCCGCCGGAGGCATCTACAACGCCGCCGGAGGCGTCTTAACCCTTCGGCGCCGTTGTCCGCGCCGCATCGCTGTCGCTGAGCACCTGCCACGCCGCCTGGACGGCGCGAAACCGGTCGGCCGCGGCCGTGTCGGCACCGGCGACATCGGGGTGGCTGGCCTTGGCGGCGGCGCGCCAGGCGGCCTTGATGACGATCATGTCGGCGTCGGTATCGCAACCGAGCACCGCCAGCGCATCGAGTTCGGCGCGGCTGCGGCTGCCATCGCCGGCACCGCCCCATTCCCAGTGCGAGGCGCGGCGATATTTGGTTTCGGCCCGTTCGCTGGCTTCGCGCGCCGCCGCTTCCTCGGGCGAAAGACCGGCGAAATAGTCCCAGCCCTGATTATATTCAGCGGCGTGGGCCTGGCAGAAATACCAGCGTTCGGGGCGGTTCGGCGCCTTGGGCGCCGGCCGGTCGCCGGGATTGGTGCAGCCATGGCGATCGCAGACGCGCACTTCGACCGCGGCACTGCCGCTGCCATAGGGCCGCCAGCGCGGGAATCCCCAATCATCGGTGCGTGATGAACGTGCCATATTGCGCAAGTCGGCTCCGGCTGATCCAGCGGCATCGTGCCGCCGGACGCGATCACTTAAACGCGGATGGCGTCATCCGCCAGCGCCGCGCCGCACCAAGCTTTGCGCCAAACGCCGCGCCCGTCGCCCGGTCGGGCGTTACCAGACCCAAGTTTCGACATCGAAAATCGGGTCATGCCGCTGCGCCGCCAGCAGCGCCTTGAGCGTCCGCACCGCCAGCCACAGCACCAGCAGTGGATAAAGAATAAAGCCGGCAAGACCGAACGTCAGGACCGTCGGGATGAGAGCGAGCAATGCGAGCCCGATGCCGATCCAGAAGCTGCGGATATGGAAGCGGAAATGGCTGGCTTGCCAGTCGGCGGCGGGTTCGCCCCGCCACACATAAGCGAGGATTACGCCGATCAGCATCGGCAGGCCGGTGATGACGCTGGCCAGATAAAGCAGCGCGACGATCGTCGGCTGGTTGAATTCGAAACCTGAAGCGGGAATCGGATCATGCATCGCAAGCCTTCCACCGGAACACCGGCCCGATAAATGTGCGATCGCCCGGTCGCGGCGACAAGAGGTCATCGACGCCGGGCCGCGGATGGGGAACAGTGGCGCCAATGTTCGCCCTCCTCTCCACGCGCCGCTTCGGGCCGCTGTTCGTCACCCAGTTCCTTGGCGCCTTCAACGACAATCTGTTCAAGACCGCCTTCATCTTCCTTGTTGCCTTTCACCTGCGCAGCGACGATCCGGCGGGAGCGGCGACCATGGCGACCGTCGCCACCGGCGTCTTCATCCTGCCGTTCCTGCTGTTTTCGGGGCTGGCGGGCGAAGTTTGCGATGCTCGCGACAAGGCGCGGATCGCGCAATGGGTGAAGGTCGCCGAAATCGCCTTCATGGCGCTTGGTGCCTTGGCGATGGCGATCGAATCCGAAGCACTGTCGCTGGCGGTGATCTTCCTGATGGGGGTGCATTCGACGATCTTCGGCCCGGTCAAATACGCCATCCTGCCCCAGCATCTCCATGCCAACGAACTGCTGCTCGGCACCGGGCTGGTCGAGGGCGCGACGTTCGTTGCGATCCTGCTCGGCCAGATCGCCGGCGGGCTGCTGCCGGCCGGGCTTGCCGGGCCGGTGGCGATCGGCGTCGCGGTCGCCGGCTGGCTCGCCTCGCGCTTGATTCCGGCGGCGCCGCCGGTGAGCGTCGTGCCGCCAGCGCTGCCTGGCAGCGCCCTCAAGCCAGCGCTGCCTGGCAGCGCCCTCAAGATCGACTGGAACCCGTTTTCCGCATCGCGCCGCGCCTTGGCCGAGGCCTTCGCCAACCGCGAATTGCGCATCGCCACCATCTGCATAAGCTGGTTCTGGGCGCTGGGCGCGGTCTATACCAGCCAGTTCGTGCCGCTCGCCCGGAACGACCTTGGCGGCACGCAAGGCGTCGCGACGCTGTTCCTCGCGGCCTTTTCGGTCGGCGTCGCCACCGGCTCGGCGGGGGTCAGCCGGCTGCTCGGCGGCCATATCTCGACGCGGCTTTCGCCTTGGGCCGGCGCGGTGATGGCGCTCGCCGGCATCGATCTTTTCTTCGCGGAACGGGCCTTTGGCGGCGCCGCGGGCGATGTCGCGGCGTTCCTTGCCGATCCGCGCGGCTGGCGGCTGCTCGCCGATCTGGGCGTGCTGTCGATCGCCGGCGGCATCTTCTCGGTGCCGCTTTATGGCGTGCTGCAAACCGCCACCAAGCCTTCAGGCCGCGCCCGGGCGATCGCCGCCAACAATATCGTCAACGCCGGCTTCCAGGTCGCCGCCGTCCTCGCCATCGGCGCCGCGATCAGCCGCGGCGCCAGCGTTCCGGCGGTGCTGCTCGGTGCCGGACTGACCGCCCTGCTGCTGGTGCCGCTGCTCGCCCGCCTGCCGCGCTAAATCGGCGGACAAACCGGTTTCAGTAGAGCCTCCGGCGGCTGGGGCCTTGGCCCCAGACCCCTTTTTGCTTTCAGCCCATAACGGCGTAGATTGCGTACCAACGGCGGCGTCACCACGATGGACCCGGAGGATTATCACTGATGGCCATCAAGCTGCATCCAAGCTTCGCCGTCCATCCGGGCGTTTGGCTCCGCGCCGAAATCGCCCGGCCACATGGCTTGAGCGTCACCGTTGCCGCCGAGAAACTCCACGTCACGCGTCAGGCGATGAGCAACCTGCTCAACGGCAACGCCGGCCTGTCGGCCGAAATGGCGATCCCAATCACCCCATCTGACTCGAAATTCATAATTGAATAATATCAGTATATTGCGAGTTTTCTGGCGAGGAGTTGGACTGAGGCGAGGAAGAGCCAGGCGGTGGCGCTTTCAATAGTCGTCTCGAAATCTTTTGCGAGGCGACGGTGTGGATAGGCTTTGAAGCGGGACCCCGGTAAATTCGCGCTATCAGCCTAACTTATAAGCCGAATCTCAGCCTCTCCGGGGTCTTACAGGCGCCGATTGGAACCCCACTTATTTATGCGATTCCAAGGGCTATTCAACGCGGTACGCAACGATCTGTCGGGGTCCCGCTTCAAAGCCTAT
>JANNJH010000458.1:0-1094 GCA_031405775.1 Sphingomonadales bacterium
GATCGCAGCGTCCGCCTGATCCGCACCGACAACAATGCCGCCAATGAACTCCGCCTCAAAATCTATCGCCTCGGCAAGATCATCCCGCTGTCCGAAGCCGTGCCGGTGCTCGAAAATTTCGGGCTGCGCGTCATCGAGGAGTTCCCCTTCGATCTTGCTGGCGGCAAGCTCGGCTGGATCCATGATTTCCTGCTCGAAGTCAGCGACCCGGCATTGCTCGCCGATTGGGACGCGCTCAAGGCCCGCGTCGAGCCGGCGCTGACCGCCGTGCTGATCGGCGCCGATGAAAACGACGGCTTCAACGCCCTCACCATCGCCTGCCAATTGGGCGCCGAGGCCGCCGGCTGGCTGCGCGCCTATTTCCGATACATGCGCCAGACCGGCGTCACCTATGGCCTGATGACCGTCGTCGACGCGCTGCGCCGCTATCCGGCGATCAGCCGCGATCTCGTCGCGCTGTTCGAAACGCGCTTTGGCCCGTCGGCCGGCGATCGCGCCACCGCCCAGCCCGTGTGCCTTGCCGCCATCGAGGCCGGTCTGGCCGACGTCGCCTCGATCGATGACGATCGCATCCTGCGGCTGTATAGCTCGGTGATGCTGGCGACGTTGCGCACCAACGCCTTTGTCCCCGGCCGCCCCGAGGCGCTGGCCTTCAAGCTCGACAGCCATGCCGTGCCGAACCTGCCGCCGCCGGTGCCGTATCGCGAGATCTGGGTCTATTCGCCGCGCGTCGAGGGCATCCATCTGCGCGGCGGGCCGATCGCCCGCGGCGGCTTGCGCTGGTCCGATCGCCGCGACGATTTCCGCACCGAAGTGCTCGGGCTGGTCAAGGCGCAGAAGGTCAAGAACACCGTCATCGTCCCCACCGGCGCCAAGGGCGGCTTTTTTCCCAAGCAGTTGCCGGCGCCGTCCAATCGTGACGCCTGGCTGGCGGAGGGCACGACAAGCTATTCCATCTTCATCCGCGCGCTGCTGTCGCTGACCGACAATCTGGCGCCCGACGGCACCAACATTGCGCCCGCCGACGTCATCTGCCACGACGCCCCCGACCCCTATCTCGTCGTCGCCGCCGACAAGGGCACCGCGAGCTTTTC
>JANNJH010000459.1:0-7455 GCA_031405775.1 Sphingomonadales bacterium
GAGGCTGATCGCGATCGAATTTACGTTGGTGCTTATTCATACGATACCGGCGATAACTACCTTCCGACGGGCTCCGCCGACTACGATAAGCTTCTTGACCCTAAAACGTCTGACAGCACGTTCTTTAGACTGCTTCGTAAATATGAGCACAGGAGTGAGATTAGCTTGGATTAGCCGACTCGCCAGACTGTCGATTGTGCGACCGTTTCCCATCCAATGCCGACGTCGCGGATATCTGCGTGAATTTCCACTTTCGGGTGCTGGCGGTCTCGACCGAGCCGCAGACGACCGCTCTGTCACCTCAATACCCCACCAGTTCCTGCCCGGTAAGCCGCACGACGTGCACGACGTTCGTCGTTCCCGGTGTCGAGAACGGCACTCCGGCGATCAGCACCAGCGCGTCGCCGCCCTTGGCCAGTTTCGATCGCAGCGTCATGCGCCGGGCCTTTCCGACCATCTCCTCAAAATTCGCGACATCGCGGGTGACGATGGCATGGACGCCCCAGACCAGCCCCATGCGCCGCGCCGTCGCCAGCCGCGGCGTCAGGCACAGCACCGCCAGCGCGGCGCGTTCGCGGGCTGCCCGGCGTGCCGTCGATCCGCTGATGGTGAAGCAGACGATCGCCTTTGCCCCGATGGTCAGGCTGATCGCCGCCGCCGCCGCCGACATGGCATCCGCCGTCGTTGTCGCGACCGCGATATTGGTGAAATGCACGCGTTCGAAATAGCCGGGATCGGCCTCGACCTCGCGGGCGATGGCATCCATCATCGCCACCGCCTCGATGGGGAATTTGCCCGCGGCGCTTTCGGCCGACAGCATCACCGCGTCGGCGCCGTCATAGATTGCCGTCGCCACGTCCGACACTTCGGCGCGCGTCGGCGTCGGGCTGACGATCATCGATTCGAGCATCTGCGTCGCCACCACCACCGGCTTGCCGAGCGATCGCGCCATGGCGACGATGCGCTTTTGCGCCGGCGGCACCTGTTGCGGCGGCAGTTCAACGCCAAGGTCGCCGCGCGCCACCATCACCGCATCGGCAAGCTCCAATATCTCGGCCAGCCGTTCGAGTGCCGCCGGCTTCTCGATCTTGGCGAGCAGCGCCGCCCTGCCGCCGATCAGCGCCCGCGCCTCCGCGACATCCTCGGGCCGCTGGACAAAGCTCAAGGCGATCCAGTCGACATGATGTTCGAGCGCAAAGGTCAGGTCGGCGCGATCTTTCGTGGTCAACGCGGGCAGTGGCACCACGACATCGGGAACATTGACGCCCTTGTTGTCCGAAATCCTGCCGCCGACCTCGACGATGCAATCGATGGCGTCGATCGTCACTGCCTTCACCCGCAGCACCAGCTTGCCGTCATCGACAAGCAAGCGCGCCGCCGGTTGCAGCGCCTCGAACAATTCCTTGTGCGGCAGGCAGACGCGCGTCGCATCGCCCGGCGCGGCATCGCGATCGAGCCGGAAGCCGGCGCCGTTGACCAGTTCGGCGGCGCCCTCGGCGAAACGCCCGACGCGCAGTTTTGGCCCTTGCAGGTCGGCGAGGATGGTCAGCGGCCGCCCGGCGGTTTTTTCGACGGCGCGGACCGCGGCGATCAGGGCGCCGCGCGATTCGGGGCTGCCATGGCTCATGTTGATGCGAAACGCATCGGCGCCGGCGGTGACCAGCGCCATGATCGTCGATTCGGTGCTCGAAGCCGGCCCCAATGTCGCGAGCACCTTGACCCGGCGGCCGCGCGGTTCGAGATGAAAGCCCATGATTGTTCCTAAGCTGGGGGGACGAGCGGCTGCCCCATAGCCGCTTGATCGCCGCAGTGCCAACGGAGATGCACGATGACCAGCGCCTTTGCCGATGACGCCACCCGCGACCGCCTTCAGGCCGCCGCCTTTCGCCGGCTGTTGAAGCACCTGCAACTGCGCAGCGATGTCCAGAACGTCGACCTGATGGGCGTCGGCGGTTTTTGCCGCAACTGCCTTGGCGACTGGCTCGCCGAGGCTGCGACCGAGGCCGGAGTGACGCTTGACCATGCCGATGCCCGCACAGCGGTCTATGGCATGCACCAGTCGGACTGGAAGACCAAATATCAGACCGAGGCGACGCCGAAACAGCTGGCGCGCATGGCCGGGTCGCTGGAGCGCAACAAGGCGGTTGGGTTGTAGCGGAGCTACAGGGCGGTTGGGTTGTAGCGGGGCGCCGAACCGACGCCGCCCGCAACGCCCTTTGCTTTGCGCCGGGCAACCGCTAACCCGAACCCGACGAATCCCATGGAGCCGACATGAACGAGAATGTTTCCGCCGAACAATTGCGCCTGTTTATCGAACGCATCGAGACGCTTGAGGAAGAGAAAAAGGGCATCGCCGACGATATCAAGGACGTTTACGCCGAAGCCAAGGGCACCGGTTTCGACGCCAAGACGATGAAGGCCATCGTCCGCCTGCGCAAGATGGAGGCCAATGCCCGCCAGGAAGCCGAGGCGCTGCTCGATGTCTACAAGACCGCGCTTGGTCTGGTGGACTGATCCGCCGCCGCCTTCGTTGCAAGACTCACCCGCCCCCAGCCCCTCCCTTAAAAAGGGAGGGGGGCAGAACAAGGACCACCCGATGACCATGCAGCTTTATGGCAGCAAGCTTTCGCCCTTTGTCATGCGCCCCGTCCTCGCCGCCCGCGCCAAGGGGCATGAGCTCGAGCCGCAAGACTTTGAAGGCGGCATGAAGTGCGACGCCGCGCTGGCGCTGTCGCCGATGGGCAAGGTGCCGTTGCTCGTCGATGGCGATTTCGCGCTGCCCGAAAGCCAGGTCATCGCCGAATATCTCGACGCCGTGCTGCCGGGGCCGGCGCTGGTTCCTGCTGATCCCGCCCAAGCAGCGCGCGCCCGGCTGATCGTCCGGCTCGTCGATCTCAACCTCATACCGCATCTGGCCGGGATTTTCCGCGGCCGCGAAGCCCCCGAAGGCGTCGCGCCGGCGCTGGCCGGGATCGCCGAAGCGCTGGGCTTCATCGAACATTTCCGCAAAGGTAGCGATGTGTTTGCGGTGGGCGACAGCTTCAGCATCGCCGATGCGGCGTTGATCCCGTTGTTCTTCTTCTTTGACGCCTTCGACGTTTCGGCAGGCGGGGCGGTGCCAACCGGCGCGCTCGTTGCCGCCCGGCCGGGCCTTGCCGCCTGGTGGGCGCGCGCCAAGGCCAGCGACATCGGCAGCCGCTGCGTCGCCGACCAGTCGGCCGGCATGAAGGCGATGATGGGCGGCTGATTTTCTCCCCGCCCTTTCGAGGGAGGGGGCAGCGTCCGCCCGCCGGACAAGATCGAAGCCTTCGACACACCGGCCACCGATGCGCTAGAAGCAGCAAAACTTTCCCGGGGGAGACCCATGCAGACCCGCCTGACCATCAACGGCACCAGTCACGCGCTCGACATCGCTCCGGCGACGTTGCTTGTCGAACTGCTGCGCGACGAGCTTGGCCTGACCGGCACCCATATCGGCTGCGACACCAGCCAGTGCGGGGCGTGCAACGTGCTGGTCGATGGCGTCGCGGTGAAAAGCTGCACGCTGCTGGCGGTGCAGGCCGATGGCACGGCGATCACCACCATCGAGGGGGTGGCGAACGGCGAGACTCTGCACCCGATGCAGGCGGCGTTCCGCGAGCATCACGGCCTGCAATGCGGTTTCTGCACGCCGGGCATGGTGATCGCCGGAATCGAGATGGTCCGCCGCCGCGGCCATGATCTCGATGCCGCGACCATCGCCCACGACCTCGAAGGCAATCTTTGCCGCTGCACCGGCTATGTCAACATCATCAAGGCGATCCAGGCCGGCGCGAAAGCCATGGGGGAGACGGCCAATGCGTGATTTCGCTTATGCCCGGCCCGCCAGCCTCGCCGATGCCGCCAGCGCCTTTGCCGGGGGCGGGGACGCCACCTTCATCGCCGGTGGCCACACGCTGCTGCCCGCCATCAAGTCGCGGCTGCGCATGCCCGATACGCTGGTCGACCTGTCCGGCATTCCGGGTCTTTCCGGGGTCACCAAGGACGCCGACACGCTGTGGATCGGCGCGATGGCCACGCACGCCAGCGTCGCCGCCGACAAGACCGTCGCCGCCGCCATTCCTGCTCTGGCCCGCCTCGCCGCCGTTATCGGTGATCCGCAGGTTCGCAACCGCGGCACATTGGGCGGTGTCCTCGCCAACAATGATCCGGCCGCCGATTACACCGCCGCCGTGCTGGCGCTCGACGGCGTCGTTGAAACGTCGTCGGGCCGCCATGCCGCCGATGATTATTTCCAGGGGATGTTCGCGACGGCGCTCGTCGATGGCGAGATCGTCGTGCGCGTCGGCTTCAGGGTGCCGATTGCCGCCGCTTATGCCAAGTTCCGCCACCCGGCGTCGCGCTATGCCATCGTCGGGGTGTTCGTCGCGCGGCTTTCGAATGCTGTTCGCGTCGCGGTGACCGGCGCCGGCCCCGGCGTCTTTCGCTGGACCGCGGCCGAGGCGGCCTTGTCGGCGAATTTTTCGGCCAGCGCCGTCGCCGGCCTGACGCTTGATCCTGTTGATCTCAACACCGACATCCATGCCAGCGCCGAATTCCGCGCGCATCTCGCCGGTGTCATGCTGGCGCAGGCAATCGCGGAGGCATGAATGGCCGGACCCTGGGGAGACGCTGCGATGATCACCACGACGACGAGCAGCATTGAAGGCCGTAGCATCAGCCAGTATCTCGGGCTGGTGTCGGGCGAAGCGGTGATGGGCGCCAATATCTTTCGTGACCTGTTCGCCGGGATTCGCGATATCGTTGGCGGCCGCTCGGGAAGTTACGAGAATGTCCTGCGCGGTGGCCGCGACCAGGCCTTGTCGGAAATCATCGAGGAGGCGCGCAAGCTCGGCGCCGATGCCATCGTCGGCATCTCGATCGATTATGAAGCGATCGGCGCCCGCGATTCGATGCTGATGGTCGTTGTTACCGGGACCGCGGTAAAACTCGCTTAGATTCTTGCCTAAGGCCCCTGCGCTAGCCTAGAGCCTTGCGCATGGCTGGTCATTCCAAATTCAAGAACATCATGTACCGCAAGGGTGCGCAGGACAAGAAACGCGCCGCGGCGTTTTCGAAACTGTCGCGCGAAATCACCGTCGCGGCAAAGATGGGCCTGCCCGATCCGGCGATGAACGCGCGGTTGCGCGCCGCCGTGCTCGCGGCGCGGGCCGGCGGCATGCCCAAGGACAATATCGAACGCTCGATCTCCAAGGCGTCGGCGACCGACGCGGCGAATTATGAGGAAGTCCGCTATGAAGGCTTTGGCCCCGGCGGCGTCTCCCTCATCATCGAAACATTGACCGACAACCGCAACCGCACCGCCACCAACGTCCGCACCGCCGTCGCCAGGAATGGCGGCAACCTTGGCGCCTCGGGGTCGGTTTCGCACGGCTTCGAACGGCTCGGGCTGATTTCCTATCCGTTGAAGGCCGGCGACGCCGAAACCGTTTTCGAAGCATCGCTCGAAGCCGGCGCCGATGATGTCCAGTCGTCCGAGGACGGCCATGAAATCTGGACGGCGATCGACGATCTCCACGCCGTCGCCAAGACGCTCGAAAAGGCGCTCGGCGAGCCCGAGGGCATCAAGCTGGCGTGGCGCCCCGGGCTGATGGTCAGCGTTGGCGAAGGCGATGCGGCGCAGTTGCTCAAGCTTATCGACGCGCTGGAAGACGACGACGACGTCCAGACCGTCTGGGGCAATTACGACGTGCCGGAAGACGTGCTGGCCACGCTGTAGGTGATCGTCCTCGGTCTCGATCCTGGCCTTGCCGCCACTGGCTGGGGCATCATCGAGGCCAGCGGCAACCGCCTGCGCCACATCGCCCATGGCACGGTGAAGACCCGCGCCGCCGAACCGCTGGCCGATCGGCTCGCCGCGCTTTACGACGGCCTGGCAAGCGTCATCGCCGCGCACGCCTGCGCGTCGGCCGCCATCGAGGAGGTTTTTGTCAACGTAAACCCGCAATCGACGCTGAAGCTGGGGCAGGCACGCGGCGTCGTCATGCTCGCCGCGGCGCGGGCCGGGCTGCCGGTCAGTGAATATGCGACGCGGCTGGTCAAAAAGGCCATCGTCGGCACCGGCGGCGCCGACAAGGCCCAGGTTCACGCCATGGTCGAGCGCTTGCTGCCGGGAACGAAGGTCAACGGGTCGGACGCCGCCGATGCGCTGGCCGTCGCCATTGCCCATGCCCATCTGGCGGCGACGGCGCGGCTGCGGGGCGTCGGCGTCGCATGATCGCCCGATTGAAGGGCCTGCTCGATTCGTCCAGCGCCGATTCGTGCGTCATCGATGTCGGCGGCGTCGGCTATCTGGTCAGCGCGTCATCAAAGACGCTGGGGGCGCTGGCGCCGAATATGCCCGTCAGCCTCCACATCGAAACCCAGGTCCGCGAGGACGCCATCCAGCTTTTCGGCTTCCTGAGCGAATCGGAACGCGACTCGTTTCGCCTGCTCACGAACGTGCAGGGGGTCGGCGGCCGCGTCGCGCTGGCGATCTTGTCGGTGCTCGGTCCCGATGAACTCGCCCATGCCATCGCGGCATCCGACACCGCCAGCATCGCGCGGGCCAACGGCGTCGGGCCAAAGCTGGCGGCGCGCATCGCCAATGAATTGAAGGGCAAGTTCGGCGCCGTGGCGCTCGGCAGCGCCGCGCCGTTGCCGGTCGGAGCGAGCCGGGGCGCCATCGCCGACGCGCTTTCGGCGCTCGCCGGCCTCGGCTTCAAGCCGATGGACGCCAGCCGCGCGGTTGCCGAGGCGCAGGCCGATCTGGGTGACGGCGCCAGCGTCAGCGACCTCATCCGCGTCGCACTGCGCAAGAGTGCGCGATGACCGACGAACTCACCCCCTACCGCAAGCCCGACGACATCGATGCGGCGCTGCGCCCGAAAACCCTTGCCGAGTTCATCGGGCAGGAGGCCCTGCGCGCCAATCTCGCGGTGTTCGTCGCCGCCGCCAAGTCGCGCGGCGAACCGCTCGATCATGTCCTCCTCCACGGCCCGCCCGGCCTTGGCAAGACGACGCTGGCGCAGATCGTCGCCAAGGAACTCGGCGTCGGTTTCCGCGCCACCTCGGGGCCGGTCATCGCCAAGGCCGGCGACCTCGCGGCGCTGCTGACCAACCTTGATCACCACGACGTGCTGTTCATCGATGAAATCCACCGATTGTCGCCCGCCGTCGAGGAAATCCTTTACCCGGCGATGGAGGACCGCGTTCTCGACCTGATGATCGGCGAAGGCCCATCGGCGCGCTCCGTCCGCATCGACCTGCCGCATTTCACGCTGGTTGGCGCGGACCCGTTCCAGGTCACGTAGGCCGGCATGGACACGGTCCGCGTTCCAGCCCGTCGGGGCGACGACCGGGACGTCGAGTTGTGCCCAGGGGGAATGCCGATGATGGGCGATGCATGGTCACGAACATATGTTCGTGCAGTCCGTC
>JANNJH010000460.1:0-7671 GCA_031405775.1 Sphingomonadales bacterium
CACCGGGACGACCCTCCAGGACCTCCTCGATTTCGTCGAGGGCGGCCTGGGGATCAATACTTCCCTGTCCAGCGGGACGTGGGGCGCTTCGATCACCACCGGCTCCGTGGGCCTCACCGACACGGTCACGGCCTCCGGCGCGCGCAAGCGGTCGCGGCGGTGGCCGAAGGCGGCTTTGGTGGCCGCGAGCTTGTTGTGCGGGTCAACGGCCTCGATAGCGAATGGGGCACCGACGATCTCGACGCATTGCAGTTTGTGCGCCCCGACGCCGTGCTCGTACCCAAGGTCAGCAGCCGGGTCGATGTGGCGGCCTATGCCGGCCTGCTTGGTGACGGCCCGACGCTATGGGCGATGATCGAGACCGCGGCGTCGCTGTTCCGCCTCGATGACATCGCGGGATCGGAGCGGCTGTCCTGCCTCGTCATGGGCACCAACGATCTCGCAAAGGAGACTGGTGCGCAGCCCGGCCCGGACCGTCTGCCGTTCGTCGGTGCGCTCGGTCTCGCGGTCGCCGCGGCGCGCGCCCATGGCATCGCTATCCTCGATGGGGTCTATAATGACATCGACGACGATACCGGCTTCAACCGCCAGGCGCGCCAGGCGGTTGAATTCGGCTTCGACGGCAAAACGCTGATCCACCCGCGCCAGATCGAATTGTGCAATGCCGCGTTCAGCCCCGACGCCGAAGCAGTCGCCTGGGCGGAGCGCATCATTGCGGCGTTCGCCGAGCCGCAGAACGCCGACAAGGGCGCCATCCGCGTCGATGGCCGCATGGTCGAGCGGCTGCATCTGCACCATGCTCACCGCGTCCTTGCCGCAAGCAGCTAGAGCGGGATGAGGCTGGCTGGAATCGTGCGACAATTCCACCTGTTGCCAGTCTTGCGACCCCACCGGCGTCATGCTGGCGTAGGCCAGCATCCACTGCGGCGCGATGCACAGTCAGACCCGATCCCGGCGCCAACTGCTGCGCCATGCCCCGACGGCCGGTGCCCGGCGCGCAAGTGGATGCTGGCCTGCGCCAGCGTAAAGTGGTTGCTGGCCTGCGCCAGCATGACGATGGCTCGTAGCGATGTTTCTATCTGGAATCATCACGCTCCAGCGCCTTGTTTTGCCGAGAAGCCATTCGATTGAAAAACGCTTTAGTCGACGCCGCCCGCGCCAATCGCACGCTGTTCGACGACGGTCAGCCCATAGCCCGACAGCGCGACCATCGTCTGCTTGGAATTGGTCAGCAAAATCATGTCCTGCACACCCAGCGCGGACAGGATCTGCGCGCCCTGGCCATAGTCCCGAACCTCGTCGAGGTCAGCAAGATCGGCGACTTCGGTGCCGGCGGCGCGGGCCTGGACCAAGCGGCTGAGGATGTCGCCCTGCATCGGACGGTTGACCAGCACGACGACGCCGCGCCCCTCGCGCTCGATCATCTCCATCGAGTCCGACAGCAGCGTGGCGCGGCTGCTGAGTTCGCCGAAAATGTCGGTGAAATGCGACATGCGGTGCATTCGTACCATTGTCGGCACCGCTGGGTCGATCTCGCCCTTGACCACGGCCATCTGCTCGGTGCCGGTCGATTTGTTGTAGAAGATGACGCCGGTCCACTCGCCACCCCAGCGACTCTTGAACACCAGTTGCGACCGGCGCTCGATGTCACGGTCGAAGCGGCTGCGATAGGCGATCAGGTCGCGGATCGTCCCGATCTTGAGGTGGTGTTCGGTCGCGAAGCGCACGATGTCGTCGCGCCGCGCCATGGTGCCATTGTCGTTCATGATCTCGCAGATCACTCCCGAGGCGTTGAGGCCGGCGAGGCGCGCCACATCGACGGCAGCCTCGGTATGGCCGGCGCGTACCAGCACGCCACCGTCGCGGGCGATCAACGGAAAGACATGGCCCGGAGAGACAATTTCGTCGCGGCCCCGACCATTGTCGATGGCGACGGCGATCGTCCGCGCCCGGTCGCCGGCGGAGATGCCGGTGGTGACGCCGTCGCGCGCCTCGATCGATCGCGTGAAGGCGGTGCCATATTTGCCGCCCGGCGTCCCGGACATCAATTCCAGTCCGAGATCGCGGGCACGCTTGGCGGTGATGGCCAGACAGATCAGTCCGCGCCCGTGCCGCGCCATGAAGTTGATCGCATCAGGCGTCGCCATCTGCGCCGGAATGACAAGATCGCCCTCGTTCTCGCGATCCTCGTCGTCGATCAGGATGAACATGCGGCCATTGGCAGCTTCGGAGATGATCGCTTCGGTTGACGCGATGAAGGATGCGTCGAGCGGCGCTGTTGTCGATGCGTGTTCATCGGACATTGAAGTCTCTCCTGCTGCCCGCCGACAGGATATACCGGCGCGCATCGTCAAGAAGCATATTCCATCCAGCCGTTGTTGAGAACGATGCGATCGCGCTCGACGACCCGCGTCCGGAACGCCGCGCCGCCGGGGTGGCGCCAGATATGGGTTTCAAGCGTTTCGCCGGGGAACACCGGCGCCGTGAAGCGGGAACCGCCCGCCGCCACGGCGGCAGGCGCGATGTCCAACGCCTCGACAACCGATCGTATCGCGAGCCCGAAACTACACAAGCCATGAAGGATCGGCGCCGCGAAACCGGCTTTCGCCGCAACCTCGGGATCGCAGTGGAGTTCGTTATAATCGCCGCTCAACCGATAGATCAGCGCAAGATTTCGCGGCACCGCCAACCGCAAGACCGCGTCGGGATCGGTCTCCGGGACGGGCCGCGGGGCCGGGCCGCCGCTGGCCGGGCCGCCAAAGCCGCCATCGGCACGGCAGAACAGGCTGGACACCAGCGTCGCTGCCGGCTCGGCGGCGCCATCGATGAACAATTGCCGTTCGGCGGTTACGATGGCGCCGCGGCCATCGCCCTTGTCTGTGATCGCGACAACCCGCGAACGGCTCTGGACATGCCCCTGGACCGGCAGTGGCCGGTGCAACCGGAAACTCTGCTCGGCGTGCAGCAGCTGGGTATAATCGATTCCGGTACCGGGATCGCGGCTCCACGACCCGCCGGTCGCCAGCGTCAGCACCATCGACGGAATCGGCTGCAGGTCGCGCTCATAGACATGCCGCAGGTGGCGCGGATCGAGCGGGGCGGAGCCGTAATCCAGCCCCAGCGCGTAGATCACGCAGTCCCTGGCGGTATAATCCTGTAGCGCATCCGGGATCGGCCAGTGCAGCAGATGTTCGTAATCAATGGCCATAAGGCGGCTTTCGCAATCAGGAGCAGGACGGCGCCGTGTCCCGTCAGCTGTACTGGTCCTTGAGGCCGTCCATGAACCGGTTGAGATTGGGAAGTCCGGTGCCGGCGGTCAGTCCGCCATCCACCGCGACGACCGCGCCGGTCATGAACGATGCGGCGTCGGAGGCGAGGAAGGCGACAACCTCGGCGATTTCCGCCGGCCGGGCCAGCCGCGCCATCGGCACGGGCGCGATAAAGGCTTCGAGCAGCCCCGGCACCTGCGCCACGCCTTGGAGCAGCGGCGTGTCCACAACACCCGGACAAACGACATTCACCCGGATTCCCGATGTCGCGTAATCGAGCGCCAGGTTGCGCGTGTAATTGATGACGCCGCCCTTGGCGGCATTGTACGAAGCCATGCCATAGTCGCCGGCCATGCCGGATATCGACGCAATGTTGACGATCGCGCCGCCGCCCGAGCGCAGCATGTGCGGGATGGCGGCCTGGCAGCCGTAAAAGACCGAGAACAGGTCGACTTCGAGCACGCGGCGCCACAAGGCGGCGTCGGTGTCGGTGGTCGAGCCCATTCCCGCGATGCCGGCATTGTTGACAAGGATGTCCAGCCGGCCAAAACGCGTCATGGCGGCGGCCATCGCCGCATCGACCTGGAGCGTGTCGGCGACATCGCAGGTCACCGACGACGCCCGGTCCGCGCCGAGTTCGGCCACCATTGCCGCCCCCGCCGCTTCGCCCAGATCGGCGATCAGGATCCGCGCGCCTTCGGCCGCAAGCAGCCGGACGGTTGCCGCCCCGATGCCGGAACCACCGCCGGTGACGACCGCCACTTTGCCCTCGAAACGCATGACGGAGCCTTTCAGCGCTTCAAATCAGCGGAAATTGACAGTCAATTCCGCGGCGACCTGGCGCGGCGGGTTGTAGAGACCATAGAGATAGCCACCAAGACCCTGGAGCAGGAAGATCGACGTGACATAGCGCGTGTCGAGCAGGTTGCGAACCGAGACGCCGACCTTGAAGCGGTCCTTCGCATCAATGAAGTCGATTCGCGCGTTGACGTTGGTGAACGCCGGAACCTTGGCGGCGGAGTCATTGCCGGGGACGTTGTAGAAGCTGTCGCGCGCGCTGCCATCGAGCTGGAAGGCAAGGGTATTTTGATCGCCGATGGTGAACTCATAACGCGCCATGGCGCTGAGCGTCCACGACGGTGCCAGCGGCATTTCGCGATCGGCGGCTACCTGCAGAGCGTTGGTGACGTTGTAGAGCTTGGTGTTGATGGCGCCGCCAGTGAGCTGCAGCGTCAGTTCGGGGATCGGCTTGAAGTTGAACTCGGCCTCGCTGCCATAGATGCGGGCGTCGCGGTTGGTGATAAAGGTGCCGACCCCGACGAAATTGAGTACCTGATAATTGCTGTAATCATAATAGAATGCCGAGAGAGCGCCACGCTGGCCTTGCGATCCCAGAAGCTCGATTTGAAGCCGACTTCATAGGCGAGCAATGTTTCAGGATCGAATGCCAGATCGCTGGCCGGCAGGCCGACGCTGAGGATGCCGTTGTTGAAGCCGGCCGACTTCAGGCCGCGTGAAAACGAAGCATAAAGCAAGGTTCCCGATTGCGGCTTGTAATCGACCTCGACCTTGCCCGACCAGCCGTTGCGCGCAAAGCGGTTGGCGCCGTTGGCGGTTGCATCGGTGTACAGGTTCTCAGCGAGGGTGGCGCCGAACAATGAATAGGGATTGACGTCGTTTTCATACCCCAGGAACGGGTCGGCGCTATTGTTGGCGAAGTAGAGCCCGTTGCGCTGTTGTATTGACTTGACGTCGCGAGCCCAGCGATAGCCGCCGATGACGGTCAACGTCGGCGAGAGGTCATATTCGACATTTGCGAACGCCGCATAGCCTTTCGCGTTGAGTTGCGCATCGACGCCGACCGCGAGCGGGAAGACATCGAGGAAGAGCGGAGCGATAACGCTCTGTGTCGATCGCTGGTTCAAATAATAGGCACCGAGCGTCCAGCGCAACGATCCCATGTCACCGAAAGCGCGCAGTTCCTGGCTGAATTGCTTGCTGCCATTCTGGTAGTGGGTGGCGCAGATCCGCGCCTGCGTACCGTCGCAATCCTCGGTCTGGTTGCGCTTGTAGTGATTGAAGGCGCTGACTGAAGTCAGGGTGATCTCGTCCGAGATCTTCAAGCTTGTGGTGTTCTGGGCGATGAATGACGTCGAGCCCTTGAGCTTGCGGAATTGACCGTTGTCGGCCGTGTCGGCCGTCCCCGCACTGCCGACGCCGAACATGTCGTTGCCGGCACCCGTGCCATAGAAATCCTGGTCGGGCCGCAGCACGAACTGGTCACCGGTCACCGCATCGATGCCGATGGCCTGGCGGAAGATGTTGCTCGCGAACCCCGATGCCTTGTCGAAGGAGACCTTGAACAGCGACGTGAAATTGCTGCTTGGTTTCAAAAGCAGCTGGCCCCGGATCGAGTGCGTTTCGATCTGACCGGACTTTGGCTGGTTGCCGGTGATGTTCCTGATCCAGCCGTCATTGTTCTGATAGCGCCCGGAAACGCGCAGATCGGCGATATCGCCAAGGGGTAGATTGAGGATGCCGCTCACGGTGCGTTCGTTGAACGAACCATAGGACGCGGATGCCGACGCCAGGAACGCGTCGCTCGGCTTGGCGGAGATGAAGTGTATCAGGCCGCCGGTGCTGTTGCGGCCGAACAACGTCCCCTGCGGGCCGCGCAGGACCTCGACGCGCTCCATGTCATAAAGCGGGAAGGAACCGGCCCCCGTCGGCACAAGGTAGACATCGTCGACATAAGTGGCGATCGGCGATTCGGTGCCGTCGTTGAAATCATTCTGCGAGATGCCGCGGATCGCAAAGTTGGTGTTCGAGCCCGGCCCGAACACCGACGCGTTGACCAGGTTGGGAACGGTCGCGGTGATACCGACGGAATCAGTGATACCCATGGCCGCCAGCGCGTCGCCGCTTACCGACGTTACCGAGACGCCGACATCGGACAGTTTCTGCGCGCGCTTGGTCGCGGTGACGATGATCTCGTCAAGCTCGGCGCTGCGGCCGGTCGTTGCTGCACGTGGCGTTGTTTCGGCGGCCTCCTGGGCCTGGGCCTGGGCCAACGGCCCGATTGCGGCGGCCAGGGTTGCTGCCGCGGTCGCCAACAGGGCGGTGCGGGCCGTGCGTTGAAAAGCGCTGAAATAGTTGGTCATTGCTGGATCCTCCCGAAGCCTCTTGTGCGATCGCTCCGGTCAGACCCACCCCGACAGCGATGGCTGTCACGGGCAAAACCGATGCGCTCCTTTGGGCATGGCGTTACGCTGGGGAAATGGCTGCCAATTAACAAGCGGGTTAATTGAATGAATTGGTCCGAAATAAAGAACAGTCGGTCCGACAGTCGGTCGACGGATGAGCGCAAAAAGGCTGACAGCGCAGCCGTACCGGAACGGCTTGGCGATCTATCCGAAAAACCGAACAAATCGATCCAATAAATTTGCTTGTCGGAACGACTCCGCGGCGGTTAACCTCTTGCTGAAACCGCTACAAATCCGTTGGGAGGAGCAGCGCCGATCACCATCGATCCATCGCGGGATCGGGTGGCGGCGCGGCCAAGACAGGCGATCAATGAAAAGTTATTCGCACTTTATCGATGGTAAATGGGCCGACCCCACAGCCGGCGAGTGGCTTGATTCCGAGAATCCCTACACCCGACAGGTTTGGGCGCGGATCGCCCGCGGCAACAGCGTCGATGTCGATGCCGCGGTCGACGCCGCGTCGCGGGCCTTTGAAACCGGCCCCTGGAGCCGGCTGACCGCCACCGCGCGCGGCAAGCTGTTGTGGCGCATGGGCGACCTGCTCGAAGCCAATGCCGACCGGCTCGCCCCGCTTGAAAGTCGTGACAACGGGCGGCCGGTGTCGGACGTCAAGGGCGTCATCCTGCATCTTGCCGACTATTTCCGCTACTTCGCCGGCCTCGCCGACAAGATCGAGGGCGCCGTTCCGCCGATCGAAAAGCCCGACTATTTCAACTATACGCGTCACGAGCCCTACGGCGTCGTCGCCGCCATCACGCCGTGGAACAGCCCGCTGCTGCTCGTGGTCTGGAAACTGGCGCCGGGCCTCGCCGCCGGCAATACCTTTGTCCTCAAGCCGCATGAAGTCGCCTCCGTCGGCACGCTCGAACTCGCGGCGCTGTTCACCGAAGCCGGTTTCCCCGATGGCGTCGTCAACGTCGTCACCGGCACCGGCACCGAGGTCGGCGAACGCCTCGTCACCCATCCCAAGGTTCGCAAGGTGGCCTTCACTGGCGGCGACGCCGCCGGGCGGGCGATTTATCAGACAGCGGCGCGCGACTTCAAACCGGTTACACTCGAACTGGGCGGCAAGTCCCCGAACATCATCTTTGCCGACGCGCCGATGCAGGCCGCCGTCATCGGCTCACTCTTCGGCATCT
>JANNJH010000461.1:0-12242 GCA_031405775.1 Sphingomonadales bacterium
ATGGTTGAGTTTACTTTTGAACAGGTTGCGCTGCAGCACTCAACGCGATTTCCTGAAAATGTCATTGAGGCTGCTAAAGCAAGGCTTGATGGAGTCTCAAACTCACCGCTCACTTAGAGATTTTTTTCCACCTAGAGCCAAGTCAATCACACCCGGCTTGAACCACCCGATCCTATGCCCTAACGCGCGCAAATGACCACGAACATCCGCATCGCCGTCCTTGGCGCCTCCGGCTACACCGGTGCCGACCTGGTGCGCCTCGCGCTGACCCACCCGCGCATCGAAATCGCCGCGCTGTCGGCCAATTCCAAGGCCGGGCAGGCGATGGCCGATATCTGGCCGCACTTCGCCCCCTACCCACAGCTACCGCGCCTCGTGACCAGCGAGAGCGTCGACTATTCGCAGATCGACGCGGTCTTCGGCTGCCTGCCGCACGCCGCCTCGGCCAGCCTGCTCGGCAAACTCAACGCCCCGCGCATCATCGACCTGTCGGCGGATTTCCGGCTGAAGGATGCCGCTGTCTATGCCGATTGGTATGGCGGCGCCCACCCCGCCCCGGCGCTGCTCCCCGAAGCCATCTATGGCCTGACCGAATTCGCGCGGGACCAGCTGCCCGCCGCGCGGCTCGTCGCCTGTCCCGGCTGCTACCCGACCGCGGTGCTGCTGGCGCTGCAACCGCTGATGGCGGCGGGCGCCATCGGCCCCGATCGCATCACCATCAACGCGCTTTCGGGCGTGTCCGGCGCCGGACGCAGCCTCAAGGAAGCCAATCTGTTTCCCGAAGTCGCCGAGGCGGTGCACCCCTATGCCATCGGCCGCCACCGCCACATGCCGGAAATCGAACAGCAGCTCAGCGCCGCCGCCGGGGGACAAGTCATCATCAGCTTCACCCCGCACCTCGTGCCGATGAACCGCGGCGAGCTTGTCACCTGCATCGTCGAAATGACGCCCGGCCGGACGATCGCCGACCTGCGCGCCATCCTCGGCGCCAGCTATGCTGCTGAAGCCTTCGTCCACCTCCTCCCCGAAGGCATGGCGCCGGCAACCCGCATGGTTCGTGGCTCCAACCACGCCGTCGTCAACGTCTTCGCCGATCGCGTCCCCGGCCGCGCCATCGTCATCGCCGCCATCGATAACCTCGTGAAGGGCAGCAGCGGCCAGGCCATGCAGAATTTCAACCTGATGTTCGGGCTGCCCGAAACCATGGGGCTCGAAGCCGCACCGCTGTTCCCATGATCGCCACCGAGGGTTGCACAACGATGAGAATTTACCGATTTGGCGATATTTGGCCCAAGATCGCCGACAGTGCCTTCATCGCCCCCGGCGCCCGCGTCATCGGCGATGTCACCATCGGCGAGGACAGTTCGATCTGGTACAATTGCGTCGTGCGCGGGGATGTCGAGCGCATCACGATCGGCGCGCGCACCAACATCCAGGACGGCAGCGTCGTCCATGTCTCCGGCCAACACTCCGGCACCACGATCGGCGACGACGTGCTGATCGGCCACATGGCGATGGTCCATGGCTGCATCATCGAAAATCATGGCTTCATTGGTCTCGGCGCGATCATCATGGACGAGTGCGTCGTCGAGGAAGACGGGATGCTCGCCGCCGGCGCGATGCTGACCCCCGGCAAGCGCATCGGCAAGGGCGAATTATGGACAGGCCGACCGGCGAAGCTGTTCAGAATGCTGAGCGAAGCCGAACGCCTGAACAACCGCGCCGGAGTCGCCGGCTATGTCGAGATGGCAAAGCTCCACAAGGCCGACAGGGCCAGATAGGTTAGCGGACTGGCCATGCCGCAGCCTGCGCCCTGGCCCAGGCAATCCAGGCATCGTCCTTGGCTATGGCCGTATCGGCGGCCTCGGCTGCGGCTGCGGCAATGTCGAAAGATACCCACCCCAAGGCCGGGCAAGCCGAGTCGTCAACGCGGCTGGTGGCAGCGGGAACGGCAGTTGCTCCAGTTTGGCCGGCACGATCCTGAGCGGTTCGATGCGCCGCCCAGCGCAACCGCAGATCGTCGTAATCGCGAGCAAGATCAGCATTGCGGACGAGCAGCGCATCATCGGTTCCTTTTGAAATTCGCGTTTGCCGGGTGGCGAGCGTGGCGGCGAGATCGCGCTGCGCGGTCACAGCCGCGTTCGTCGCCGCTTCGAACCGCGCTCGATCGACGTCGGCCTGGGCACGGGCGCCGCCGGCATAGGCCACCGCGACCCGGCGATCATGCCAGTTCCACAGCAGCAGCAGTGCAAGGATCGCGGATAAAATGTACCAGATCGGTCGTGGTACGCTACCCAATGCGATCCGTGCCGGGCCGCGCAAAAAGTTCCATAGCGCGATCATGCGTCATCTTCCCGCGATACCGCGTCTCCGCCGATGGCCGAAAAATCCGCCCCCATGAACTTCGCCGAAACCTGGCGCAGCGCCACGGTCATGCTCAGCCCGGTGAGCACCAGCCCGATCAGCCCCAAGGTTGCGTAAAGCGATCCGCCGATAATGCGCAGCCGCGCGCCGGCCAGCGATTCGGGCCAGCCGGCGTTGAGGACATTCCACGCCAGCCACACTGAAACCATGGTCAGCGCGATGCCCGAACCAGCGAACACCAGCGCCAGCACCGTCCGCCGCCACTGCGGATCGCGCCAATCCGGCGAGAAGGCGGGCATCAAGCGACTCGGCCCGAAAGCCAGCCAAAAACAAAGCTTTCATTGGCTTGTCGGCCCTCGGCGAGTTCGATATAACGTGCCCCCTGCAGGGCATTGAGCGCCTTGAGCAGCGCCGCCTCGCCAGCCTTGCCGCGCAGCGCCAGCAGCCGCCGCAGCGCATCGAGCGTCGCGGTGCCGACCGCCCGGTCAACGACGATATCGGGCCAGTCGCGCCCAAGCCGGTTGAGCGCATTCAGGCTGCGCTGCAGGAAACCCATGGCAATGGCCGGGCCCATGTTGACGCCTGTGTCGAACAATTCCGCCGCCACCGCCGGCGCGATCGCCGCCACGGCATCGAAACGCGGCAGGCTCCAATAGCGGTGGCGATAGACGGCAATGGCGAAATCGCGCGGCAGGTCGCGCATCGTGCCCGCCCAACCGGCCGCCCGAGCAACCCTTTCGGTGATTCCGAAATTCGTCGCGCCGCCGCGGTCGTGCGGATGATCGACAAATCCGCCCTCCCTGTCGATCAGGGCTTCGAGCAAAGTGGCGATATCGGTCATGCTGACGTCCTTTGCGAAGGCTGCCAGCGGTGCTATCCTATTTGGTTCTAAATGTCAATTGGCAAGGATTCGAAAGCAACGGGCAATTCGCGCCCCGGCGCGGCGGTTGGGGGCGCGACTGAACTACAAAGAAGAAAGAACACCCTCACCCGGGCCGCCTTCGGCGTCTCTCGCCTCTCCCGCAGCCGTAGGCGACGCCTTCGCGTCAACCGGGAGAGGGGGAATTCACTACCGAAACAATCAGCCGCTGGGCCGTGTCAGCATCAACGATCTGGTTTCTGGGGGGGAAGGCTGGTCGGAGCGACAGGATTCGAACCTGCGACCCCTTGACCCCCAGTCAAGTGCGCTACCAGGCTGCGCCACGCTCCGACCGAAGCGCGCGCTTAGGACAGTCCCGCCGACGATGCAAGGATGCTGGCGACGATCATCCGCTTTCAAGGCCATATAGCTTGATAAGGTCGTAAAGCGTCGGCCGGCTGACCCCCAGAATTTTGGCGGCGCTGCTCATGTTGCTCTCGGTCCGCGCCAGCGCCTTGCGGATCGCGGCCTTGTCCGCCGCCTCGCGCGCTGCCTTCAACGTCAATGTCGTATCGTCCGGATCACCAAGATCGAGATCCGCCGCGGTCAGCCGCGACGAATCCGCCATGATCACCGCGCGCTTCAGCCGGTTTTCCAGCTCGCGGACATTGCCTGGCCAGCTCCAGTCGTTGATCGCGGCGATGGCGTCGGGCATGAAGCCCTTGAACGTCCGGCCATTCTCGCGCGCGAACTTGCCCAGAAAATGATGCGCCAGCAGCACGGCATCGCCATGCCGCTGCGCCAGCGACGGAATACGCACCACAATCTCGGCGAGGCGATAGAACAGATCCTCGCGGAACTGCCCGGACGCGATCATCGCGTCGAGATCCTGGTGGGTGGCGCAAACGATCCGCACATCGACGACGATCGACTTGCGACCGCCGATGCGTTCGATCACCCGCTCCTGGAGGAAACGCAGCAGCTTGACCTGCAGCGGCAACGGGATGTCGCCGACTTCATCGAGGAACAGCGTGCCGCCCTCGGCGAGCTCGATCTTGCCCTCCTGGGTCTTCACGGCGCCAGTGAAAGCGCCCTTTTCATAGCCGAAAAGCTCGGATTCGAGCAGGTTCTCGGGGATCGCGGCGCAATTGATCGCGACGAACGGCTTGCCGCGGCGGAGCGAGGCATTGTGCAACCCGCGCGCCAGCAATTCCTTGCCGGTGCCGCTGGCGCCGAGCAACATCACCGAGACCTGCGCCGTGGCGACGCGCTCGATCATCCGCGCCACCTTGAGCATTTCGGGCGCGCCGGTGATGATGCCGCCAAGCACATCGCCGCTGGCGGCCCGTGCCGATTCCGCCAGCCGGCGGTTCTCGGCCTCGAGATCGGCGACATGATAGGCCCGGCGAACGATCGTCCCCAATTCGTCGATATCGACCGGCTTTTGGTAAAAATCGAACGCGCCCAAGGCGATGGCCCGCCGGGCGCTTTCCCGCGCGCCATGGCCCGACGCGACGATGACCTTGGTCTGCGGCCGCGCCCGCAAAATGGCTTCCAGCGTCGCGAAACCTTCACTGACGCCATCGGGATCGGGCGGCAGGCCAAGATCGAGCGTCACCACCACCGGGTCATGGGCGCGCAGCGCGTCGATCGCGGCATCGCGGCTGCCAGCGATGATGACGTCATAATCCTCATATGACCAGCGCAACTGGCGCTGCAGCCCTTCGTCATCCTCGACGACGAGCAGTTTGCGCAACGTCCCGGTCATCGCGCCGCCGCCGCGACGCGCAAAGTGTCGGCGACGGCCGCGGCAAGCGGCAGGACGACGGTAAAGCGCGTGCCCTCGCCTTCGCGACTGGTCACTTCAAGGCGGCCACCATGGACGCGGGCGATCTCGCGCGCTTCATAGGCGCCGATGCCAAAACCGCCGGGCTTGGTCGACCGGAATGGCTGGAAAAGTTCCTGCCGGATGAAGCGTGCCGACATGCCCCTGCCCTTGTCCTCGATCCGCACGATCACTTCATTCCCGACGCTTGCCGCCACCACCCGGATCGGCGCATCGGCCGGCGAAGCGTCGATGGCGTTCTGGACAAGGTGCAGAAACAATTGCTCGATCTGTCCGGCATCAGCGGCGACCATTTGCCCGAAGCTGCTTTCGTCCGCCGACACATCGAGTGTCAACGGCGGATGCGCCTGGCGTTTTATATCGACCACCTGCCGTAGCAGCGCGGCGATCGCCACCGGCTGCCAGCTCGGATCGGAACGCCCGCTCGGGCGCTGCGACAGCCGGGCCAGCATGTCGTTCATCTTGCCGACCGAGCTTTGCAGCGTCTTCACCATATCGGCTCGAAACTCGGGGTTTTCGGCGTGGCGCTCGGCATTGCGCGCCACCAGCGACAATTGGCTGACGAGATTCTTGATGTCGTGCATGATAAAGGCAAAGCGGCGGTTGAATTCATCGAACTTTGCGGCATCGTCGAGCGCGATCTGCGTCGAGGATTCGGCGATATAGCTCGCCGCCTGCCGCCCCAGCGTCCGCAGCAGCTCGAAATCCTCCCAGTTCAGCGCGCGCGGCGCCAGCGTGCGTTCGAGCAGGATGAAGCCGACCATGGTGTCGAGATGGATCAGCGGCACGCACAGCCAGACCTGCGAACTGGCCAGCATCCAGTCCGGCAGCGGAATCGCGCCATAATCGCCCGCGCCGGCGCGCAGTTCATCGATATCGACGATGCGTTTGCGCACTTCGAGATATTGCGCCAGGGCCGACCGGCGCGGGATCGCTTCGGTCTTGAGGTCGCGGACATTCCATTCGGCGATCGCCGTCAGATTCTCGTCATCGGGAACGAACAGCACGCCAGCGGGCGAATCGAGCACCATGCACACCGCCTGGATGACACGATCGTTCAGCGCGCCGGCACGATCCCCGGTTCCGGTGTGCGACACCGTGGCGATGAAGCGCAACCATTCGACGCGATAGTCATATTTATAGGCAAAGAAGTTCTTGGCGATGACGACGCGCAGCGCGGCGCGGAACGTCGGGCTGAACAGCACGACCGCGCCCAGCGACACGGTGGCGAACAGGAAACTGACCTCGAACAGCCGCCCCCAATCGCCGCCGAACAGCCGCAGGCCATAGGCGAGCAGCGCCATGGCAATCAAATAGACGCCGATCATCGAGAACGACAAAGTGTGGAAAACCACCTGCCGCGACACCTGGACCCGCGACACCCAGTTTTCGCGCGTCGAGAGCAACAGCAACGGCACGGTCAGTGCATAGACCGCCCCGCGTATATTATAGAGATCTGGCGACGGCAGCGGCAGCAGGAACGCCATCGTGTAATAATTCAGGTCATAGACGAACATGCCGCCAAGACCGATCGCCAGCAGGCGAACGCCGCCACGCGAGGTCGATTCGGTATTCCCATAGAGATTATGGACAAGCACCAGCCCCGACACCGCGACAGTCAGGCGCAGGATGATAAACATCTGGCCGATGACCGAACGCTCGCCGCCGAGCGAGTCGAAAGTGCCCGCAAGCAGATCGAGCGCCAGTTGCAGCGACACGATGAAGCCCATGGCGCTGGCGATGACGAACGACGATCTTAGCCGTTCGTCGAGCCGCCATGTCGGGCGCAACACCACAACAAGAAAGGCAATCCAGGCCGCCGAACGCAGCGTCCAGGCCGGAGTCAGCCAGAAACCCCAGGCGGCGGGATCGCGCGCCGCCAGCACGAAAATCGCGGCCCAGCCCGCCGTCACCAACGCCGCCGCCGCCAGCCACACCGATGAGGCGCCACGTTGCCGACGCCACAGCGCCACCACGGCCAGCATCAGAAAGCCGATGACCGCAAGCAAGTGACTGAAAATACCAACGTCGGTCAACGGCATGTCTGCGCCCCGCGCTCCCCGGAAAATGCATTGCCATCCTAGCCGCAGCCGGTCGAGGGCGCTAGGGCAACGCTGCCGGATGCAGCGCGGTGAAATCCTTATGCCGAACGCCATGGCGTGACCACCGCGCCACAATCGCCTAAGACCCGCTGGTGGCCGGACATTTCCCTTCATGAGCATCTGGGCGACCGTCATCGCCGCCGCCGCCGGGCTGTTGCTCGGCGGGCCGTTCGGCGCGCTCGCCGGCGCGGCGGCCGGCGGCGCCGTCGACCTGACGATCCGCCGCGTACCGCAACTGGCGCGGCTTCGCGCATCGCAACTGGCGCGCCTCCGCGCTGGCAGCCCCGAACGCCGCGGCATCGCCTTCACCATCGCCGCCATCGCGCTCGCCGCCAAGATGGCGAGCGCCGATGGCGAGGCTTCGGCCACCGAATTCGCCACCTTCGAGCGGCTTTTCCACGTCGAAGCGCCGGAGGCCGACAACGCCAGGCGCTTTTATAATCTCGCCAAGCGATCGATGGCGGGTTTCGAAGCCTATGCCGAACAAGCCGCAACCCTGATCGGCGCCGGTTCGCCGCTGCTCGAGGATCTGCTCGACGCGCTCTGGCTGATCGCCGCCGTCGATGGCTTCGACCTCCGCGAACTCGAATATCTCGACAAGGTCGCGGCGCGGCTGGGCTTCGACGCCGCTGCCGCCGCCCGTGTCCGCGCCCGCCACACCGGCCCGGCCGAAGACGACCCGTGGAGCATCCTGGGAGTCGAGCCCGGCGCCGATACAGCGACGCTGCGCCGCGCCTATCACGCGCTCGTCCGCCAATATCACCCCGACCGCCACCTCGCCGAAGGCGTCCCGACCGAATTTATCCGCGTCACCGAAGCCCGGATGGCCGCGATCAACACTGCCTATGCCCGTGTCTCCGGCAAGGCCGGTGACTCCAATAAAGACGTCGCCGGCAAGGCCGGTGACTCCTTCACTAAAGACGTGTCCGGCAAGGCCGGCGACTCCTTCAATAAAGACGCCGCCGGCCGATGAAACCGCGTCACCTCGCCCTCATTCTGCTCATCGACCTGATCTGGGCCTTCAACATCGTCGCGGTGAAGCTGGCGGTGGAGGATGCCCAGCCGCTGACCGCCGTCGCCTTGCGCTATTGCATCGTTCTCATCGCCTGCCTGCCGTGGCTGCGCTGGCTGCCGGGGCGGATGCTGACCGTTCTGGTCACCGGCGTTGTCGCCGGCGCGCTGTTCATGGGGCTGGGGGCGCTCAGCTTCGCGCTTGCCGACAATGTCTCGGCGCTCGCCATCGCCGGGCAATTGGGGGTGCCGTTCAGCCTGATCCTCGCGGTGCTGATCTACCGCGAACGCATCCGCTGGCCGCGCATCACCGCGGTCGTGCTGTGTTTTGCCGGCGTCGCGGTGATGGGCTTTGATTCCGCCATCGCCCATCAAGGCATCGCGCTGTGGCTGGCCGTCGGCGCCGCGCTGGCCTGGGCGGCGGGCAATTTGCTCTTCCGCAACCTCGCCGGCGTCCCCGTCCTCACCATCCACGCCTGGCTGGCGCTGGTCAGCATTCCCGTCCTCGTCGCCGCCAGCCTGGTCTTCGAACCCGGCGCGCTTGCCCATGTCGCCGACCTCAAGCTTTCGACCTGGGGCTGGACGGCCTATTCCGCGCTCGGCGCCTCGCTGCTCGGCCATGGCGGCATGAGCTGGCTGTTCCAGCGCTACCCGGTGTCGACGGTGTCGCCGCTGACCCTGCCGACGCCGCTGCTGGCGGTGGTCATCGCGGTGATCGTCTTTGGCACGCCGATCACCTCCCAGATGCTGATCGGCGGCGTGCTGACGCTGATCGGGGTTGCCATCATCACCCTGCGCACCGCGCAACAGCGCGACTTGCCTACAGCGCAACAGCGCGACTTGCCTATAGCGCAACAGCGCGGCCTCGAACCGTCATGACGCCGGTCGCGCCGCCGCGGGGCCGCAAGCCATGATCCGGCGCCCGAGCCCGAATTTCGACGCCCGCCGCCATCCGGTGTCGATGGTCGTCCTCCACTATACCGGCATGCCAACCGCCACCCAGGCGCTCGACCGGCTGACCGACCCCGAGTCCAAGGTTTCCGCGCACTGGGTCGTCGCCGAGGACGGCCAGGTCATCAAGCTCGTCGAGGAAACCGACCGCGCCTGGCACGCCGGCAAGGCGTGGTGGCGTGGGCTGGCCGATATCAACAGCGCCAGCATCGGCATCGAGATCGTCAACCCCGGGCATGAATTCGGCTATCGCCCCTTCCCCGCTGTCCAGATGGATGCCGTCGAAGGCCTTGTCGCCGCCGCGCTCATGCGTTTCCGCATCGACCCCGCCAATGTCGTCGGCCACAGCGACGTGGCGCCGGCGCGCAAGGACGACCCCGGCGAATTGTTCGACTGGCCGCGCCTCGCCCGCGCCGGGCTGGCGACACCGGTGCCGGTCGGCGGCTTCGACCCGAACTGGACCGACGCCGGCACGCTCGCGGCGCTGCATCGCCATGGCTATGACGTCGCCGACCCCAGGGCGGCGGTCATCGCCTTCCAGCGGCGGTTTCGCCCGGCGAAGTTCGACGGGGTGATCGACCCCGAAACCCGCACGATCCTGCGCGGGCTACTCGCGTAACGATCCTGCGCGGGCTACTCGCGTAACGATCCTGCGCGGGCTACTCGGGGCGATCGATTCCACATGAGCGAACGCGACTCCAACCGCACGCCACCCTGTCGCGCGCCTTGCAACAGTGCGACTCGCGCCATGCCGCCTGTCGTGGTCCGCCCGCATGATCGGGAATCGCGGCAACGCAGCCCGAGAAAGGCACCACTCCGATCGGTTCATGGCCATTGTGCCCCGAGCCGCCGCAAGCGCCCGGCATTCAGCATCGCCAGCAGGCGTTAAATTTGCAAAACGATGAAGAATGCCCCAAAAAGGCGCGTGGTTAATGGCTTCATAAGGCTTAACGCGAAAGGGCGGGTCACGGGATGCGCATCGGGTTCGATGAAAATTTGGCGGCCAGCCTTGACATTGCGGCTGCTTCGGGGCGCTGTGTTGCCGTGACAATACGGCCAAACGCCATCCCGCCTGCGCTGGCGCAGCTCACCGATGGTCAGCGGGATTGCCTGCGCCTCGTCTACCAACACATGAAATCCAAGGACATAGCCCGGGTTCTCGGGCTGTCGCCGCATACCGTCGACATGCGTTTGCGCACCGCGATGCGCACCCTGTCGGTCGGCAGCCGCATCGAGGCGGCGCGGCTTCTCGTTCAGGAAGAAGCCGGCGGCGCCGGCACCGACGTTTATCAACCGTTGATATATCACGCACCGGATGTTGCCTTGGCGGCGGATTCGCCGAAATTGAAGTCACCGGCCTCAAGCAGGGATGACGACAGTGAACATCACGGTCCCAGTCTCCGCCTCAGTCCGGACGTCGATCCAATCGCCAGCGGCCCTCCCCGTGAATCGTTTGCATCGGTGCCCTTCGGAACAGCGCATCCCTCCAGTTGGACGGGTGCCGACGCCTCGGACGCTGGCATCGGCACCCGCCCTCTGGCTGGATCGCTCCCTTGGGGGAAAAAGAACGACCTGGCGATCGGTACCCGTCTCGCCTGGATATTGTTCATCGCCATTGGTTCGGCACTCGCATTCGGCGCAATTCTAGCCGCTCTCGCCTCGTTGAAAACGCTAATTTAAGCTTCCGGACGGTGGTCGTCCGGAAGGACGACAACCAGCGCGCCGCGGCGCGCCAAGGAAGGACTTTATCATGTTCGCTCAGACCCGCATCGCCGCTAACTCGGTCGCCGAGAAACTGTTCGCCGCCGAAGCCGCCATCGACGCCGCCATCGCCGCCGTTGCAACCCTCACCGCTGCCATGCCGGTTGCGAGCCAGCAGGCAAATGCCGGCGCGCATGTCGTTCACGAAGCCTTGATGCACGCGATGGAAAGCTGCCAGCAGCTCGTCAAGTCGCGCTCCAACATCATCCGCACCCACAGCGCGCTGCGCACCGCGCAAAGCGATGTCGGCCTCGGTTCCGTCAACTTCAATGGCAATTGCCCGCCGTCGCGGGGCATGCTCGAAACGCGCGGCCTCGCCGCCGTCGCCTGATCGAAACGTCTCGCACGCTTCAGTATCGCAAAGCTCCCGGTCCGCCGGGAGCCAAGCGTTCTTAATCACAGGAGGATGGCAGGATGTTACTTCCCATTTTCGGGTTGTTCGTGCTGCTCACGAGCACTGGCGTCGCCTTCAAATGGGGCGGTCTCGATGAACGCCTCGCCGCCGGCGCTTTTGCGCTGGCGACGTTGGCGTCGAGGCTATCGACGCACAGCGAGTATCTGCAAACCGAAACCGGGGTGCTGGTGATCGATGGGCTTTTGCTGTTCGGGCTTGTCGCCCTGGCGCTGCGCAGCGATCGCTTCTGGCCTTTGTGGGCCGCTGGCTTTCAGCTGGTTGCCATCACCGTCCATTTCGCCAGCATGACCGAACAGGGCGATTTCGCCTGGGCCTATGCCGTCGGCCTGATCTTCTGGTCCTATCCGGTGATGATCGCGCTGATGGTCGGTACCTGGATGGAAGCGCGTTACCGCCGCAACTGATACGGGCGGCAGCGGATTTCGTCGGCGCTGCGGTCAGGCCCGCCGCGCACGCCGCCGTCCCCTGCGCCCCATGTCCTTCGATGGCTGGTTGACCACCAGCCAGCCGTCGGACCGCAGCGCCGCCAGCGCCGGCTACACGCCGGACGCCGGCGGCGCTGCCCTTTCGCGTACCCAGACCGTGGCAACATTGCCGATGGCCCGGCGCCCTCCTATCTGGGAATGCCCGTGCGGCGCTTGCGCGATGCGAACAAATCTGGAACGAACTCCGACATGCTGACTCACATCCCAACGCGGGCGCCGGCGCGATGCTGACTCACATCAGCGTTCGCGGCGCCCGCGAGCACAACCTCAAGGGCGTCGATGTCGACCTGCCCAAGAACCGCCTCACCGTCATCACCGGCCTGTCCGGCAGCGGCAAGTCCAGCCTCGCCTTCGACACCATCTATGCCGAGGGGCAGCGCCGCTATGTCGAATCGCTCTCCGCCTACGCCCGCCAGTTCCTCGAACTCATGTCAAAACCCGATGTCGA
>JANNJH010000462.1:0-2323 GCA_031405775.1 Sphingomonadales bacterium
CCGGCGGGGTAATATCGGCGACCAGCGCATCGCGCGGCGCGCCGCGAATGCCCTTGCCGATACGATCGACAAAGCGCGCGCCGAACACCTCGAACGGCGTCACCGCCAGCGGAAACACCGGTTTGGTGATCGCGCCAAGGCTATAGCCGATCACCGCCAGCAGCTTGCGCTTGCCCAGCCGATCGCTGAGCCAGCCCGAAAACACCTTGGTGATCGACGCCGTTGCCTCGGCCAGCCCCTCGATCAACCCGACCAGCGCGACACTGGCACCAAGCCCGGTGACGAGGAACACCGGCAACAGGCTGTGGATCATCTCCGACGAGATATCCATGAACATCGAGACAAAGCCCAGCGCCCAGACGCCGCGCGGCACGGCGCGCCACCCTTTGCTGTGCGGATGTTCCATCATGCGATCAGCCTTGGGGTTCCGCGATCGGTCATAAGCCATGACGCCGGAAAACCCCTCTCCCGCTTGCGGCAGAGGCGAGAGACGCCGCGCTTGCGGCGGCCCGGGTGAGGGTGTTCTTTTCTGCAAAGGCAGGCACACCCTCACCCGCCGCGCTGGCGCGCGTTGACCCTCTCCCGCAAGCGGGAGAGGGTCTGCTAGTGCGCATCGCCCCAGCTTATACCCGACCCGATCTCGACGCCGAGCGGTACCGACAAATCGACCAAGGGCCGATGCGCGTTCGCCATCACGCCGCGGATCACCGGCGTCACCGCCGCGACATCGCCTTCGGGGACTTCGAAGACCAGTTCATCGTGAACCTGCAATAGCATCCGCGTACCCCCCAGCCCCGCCGCCGCCAGCGCCCCGGGCATCTGCACCATCGCCCGCTTGATGATGTCGGCCGCCGTGCCCTGCACCCGCGCATTGACCGCGGCGCGTTCGGCGAACTGGCGCTCGCCCTGATTCTTTGAAAAGATCAGCGGCACATGCGCCTTGCGGCCGAACAGCGTCGTGACGAACCCCTTGTCCTTCGCCGCCGCGATGGTTTGCGCCATATAGTTGCGGATGCCGGGGAAGCGGCTGAAATACAGCTCGATATAGCGCGCCGCCTCGCCGCGATCGATGCCCAGCCGCTGTGCCAATCCGAACGCCGAAATGCCGTAGATGATCGAAAAATTGATGGTCTTGGCGCGGGCACGGGTGTCGCGCGTCACCTCGCCAAACACCTCCCTGGCGGTTAGCGCATGGACGTCGCCACCTTCCGCATAGACCGCCTTCAATTCGGGAACATCGGCGATATGCGCCACCAGCCGCAGCTCGATCTGGTTGTAGTCGGCCGCCATCAAGACATGGCCCGGCGCCGCGACAAAGGCATGGCGGATGCGGCGACCAAGCTCGGTGCGGATCGGGATGTTCTGCAAATTGGGGTCGTTCGACGACAAGCGCCCGGTCGACGTCGCGGCCAGCGCGTAATTGGTGTGGACGCGATCGGTCGCCGGGTTGATCTGCGCCTGCAAGGCATCGGTATAGGTCGATTTCAGCTTTGAATGCTGGCGCCATTCGAGCACCTTGCCGGCGATCTCGACACCCTCGCCCGCCAAGCGCTCAAGCTCGGTGACATCGGTGGCATAGGCGCCGGTCTTGCCGCTCTTCTTGCCGGCCTTGTGGCCCATGCGCTCGAACAATATCGCGCCCAATTGCTTGGGGCTGCCGATGCTGAACGGCCCGTCGGCCAGCGCGTGGATTTCGCCCTCAAGCCGGGTGATCTCGATCTCATAGGCCGCCGACAGCCCGGCCAGCGCGGTGCGATCGACGCGGATTCCGGCCAGTTCCATCGCGGCGATCACCGGCAACAGCGGCCGGTCGACAAGCTCGTAGATCTGCGTCGCCTGTTCACGCCACAGCCGGTTGCGGAAATTGGCGTGCAGCCGCAACGTCACATCGGCGTCCTCGGCGGCGTAATCGGTGGCCTCGCGCAGCGCAACCTGGGCGAAATCCCATTTGCCTTTTGCCCCGCCGGTAACCGCCTTGAAGGCGATCGGCGTATGGCCAAGATGGCGCGTGCTCAGATCGTCCAGGCCGTGATTCCAGCGCCCGGCATCGAGCGCATAGGATAGCAGCATCGTGTCGTCGAAAGGCGCCAGCAGCGCAACGCCATGCTGGCGCAGCACGATCAAATCATATTTGAGATTCTGGCCGATCTTGAGCACCGCCGGATCGGCGAACAACGGGTTCAACCGCGCGATTACCGCCGCAATATCGAGCTGTTCGACGCGCTCCGCCAGCAGCCCCTCACCTGACTGGTGCGCCAGCGGGATATAACAGGCCTTGCCGGCCGCGGTCGCCAGACTGATCCCGACCAGCCGCGCCCGGACC
>JANNJH010000463.1:0-1115 GCA_031405775.1 Sphingomonadales bacterium
GGCTTCAATATCACCTGGAACTGGTAATAATGCTGCAATCTGTTGGGGTTCTCGCCATAACGGCCATCCGACGGGCGCCGGCTCGGCTGCACAAAGGCGGCGTTCCATGTCTCCGGCCCCAGCGCCCGCAACGTCGTCGCCGGGTGAAAGGTGCCGGCGCCGACTTCCATGTCATAGGGCTGGAGAATCGCACAGCCATGGCTCCCCCAATAACGCTGGAGAGTCAGGATGATATCCTGGAACGAAAGGGACGGCGCGGACGACAGGGGATTTGGCCTTCGCAGGTGCGGAAAATCGCTGCACGGCGTGTAGCGGCGGGGGTGCGCGCGGGTCAAGTTTTCGCGGGGGAAAGTGCAGAGGAAAGCCAGCAAGCAAGGGCACGGGCAAAGCCCGCGCTGACGTCGGACGGGTTCGGCGGGCGAAGGCGCCGCCGCCCCGCCGGCCGAGCTTGCGCGAGTCCACGTGCAGCTTCGCTGCTCGCGGCCGCGCCGCGCTACACGTTAAACCTGAACAACATCACATCACCGTCATGGACAACATAATCCTTGCCCTCCGAGCGATATTTGCCGGCCTCGCGCGCCCCGGCCTCGCCGTTGAACTTCAGATAATCGTCAAACGCCATGGTTTCGGCGCGAATGAAGCCCTTTTCGAAATCGCCATGGATCGCACCGGCGGCTTGCGGCGCCTTCGATCCCAGCGTCACCGTCCACGCCCGCGCTTCCTTTGGCCCCACGGTAAAGAATGTGATCAGCCCCAAAAGCTCGTAACCCGCGCGCACCACCCGCGCCAGGCCGGTCTCGGTCAGCCCCAATGCTTCCAGATATTCCGGGCGATCGGCGGCATCCATCATCGCCACTTCGGCCTCGATCGCCGCCGAAACGATCACCGCGCCGGCACCAACCCTGGCTGCCATCGCCTGCACAGCCGCGCTGAACGCATTGCCGCAAGCCGCCGAGGCTTCCTCGACATTGCAGATATACAGCACCGGCTTCGACGTCAGCAGTTGCGCCTGTGCCAGCGCCCGCGCTTCCTCCTCGTCCTTGGGCACGGCCAGCCGCGCCGCCTTGCCCTCGCGCAGCAACTCGAGCGCCTGGCCGAGGACGCTGGCCTGGATC
>JANNJH010000464.1:0-7425 GCA_031405775.1 Sphingomonadales bacterium
GCCAGCAAGCCCCAGCGTAAACCGTCCTGCCCGCCAACCGCCTGGCTCACCAGCCCGACAATCAGCGGCCCGATCCCCATGCCGACAAGGTTGCAGACGAACTGCAGGATGGAAACCGTCAGGCCACGGATGTGCGTCGGCGCCAGCGTCAGGAACAGGCTGTTGGCAGGGCCGTTATGCGCCGTCACCAGCAGCCCGGCGGCGAGCAGCAGCGCGATCGCCATCGGCGTCGACGGCGTCAACACCGCCGCCGCTGCCAATATCGCCGTGGCGACGCAGGTGATCGCGGCAGCCCTGGCCGGCAGGCGCGGATCATAGGTTTTGCGGCGGCCGATTCGATCGACGATGATCCCGGCGACGACCCCGCCTGCCGCGCCCAGGATACCAATGCTGAAGGCGACGACCGTGCCGCCCTGCGCGATGCTGAGGCCATGGACGCGGACAAGGAACGACACCAGCCACGATGCCAGTCCCGACGTGGAAATCGCCAGCAGCATGATTCCGGCCATGCAATGCACCAGCCCCGGTTGCGCGGCGATCAGCTTCAGGCTGGCAAGGAACGGCAATTTCGGCGCGATGGCGACGACCGGATCGCAATTGCCGCGTGGCGGTTCGCGCAGCGTCAGGAGCACGAGCAGCGCGATCGCCAACCCCGGCGCGCCGGCAACGAAAAAGGCGGTGCGCCAGCCATAGTGCTCCACGACATAACCACCGCCGAGGAACGCCGCTGTCGCCCCCAGCCCGGCGCTCATGTACCAGATGCCGACCGCGGTGGCGCGTTCGGAGACGCGGAAATAATCCCCCAGCAGCGACAGTCCGGTCGGGGTCGCACCGGCTTCGGCGGCACCCACCGCCGCGCGGCTGACCAGCAGCGTCGCATAGCTGTTGGCAAAGCCGCACAAGGCGGTGAAGCCGCTCCACACCGCGATCGCGGCGGCAAGCAGCACCCGGCGCTGGACCCGGTCGACGGCAAGTCCGAACGGGATCGCCGCAACGGCGAAGGCCAGCCCATAGGCAAGGCCAGCGAGTACGCCGAGCTGGCCGTCGCTCAGCGCATATTCCCTGCCGATCGGTTCGAGCACCAGCGCGATGATCGACCTGTCCATGGCGTGGCAAAGCTGCGCCAGCGTCAGCACGCCCAGCGCATACCATCGATAGGTGCCGGCCGTTCCGCGCGTCGAGTCGGCCGTTGTCGCCACTGCTGCCATCTCCGCTCCCCCGGCAATGCGAAACCCTATACGCGGCGCGCGCGCATCGCTCTACCCTTCGATAGGTCAACGGCGTTCGCGGCGCGATAGACTGGCATCCTGGCCAAAGCAGGAGCATCGGCATGGAGCTGCACGAGATATCGGATCGTTTCGCGATCCAGGACCTGATGGTCGAATATTGCTATGCGATCGACAATCGCGACTGGGACGCGCTCGACGATATTTTCACGCCCGATGCGATCATCGACTACACCGAAATGGTCGGCGTCAAGGGCACGCCTGCCGAAATCAAGCTGTTCCTGGCGTCGAGCATGGCCGCCGTCCAGGCCTGCCAGCACATCATCTCGACCAGCAAGATCACCATCGACGGCGATCGCGCCCATGGCAAGACGGTGTGCACCAACCCGATGGTGCTCAACCCCGATGGCCATGTCATGTTCGTCGGGCTGTGGTATCGCGACGAGTTCGTTCGCACCCCCGCCGGCTGGCGGATCAGCTCGCGCTACGAGGAAAATAGCTGGCGCTACAATGTCCCGGCCGGGTTGCTCCAGCCGGGGTGAACCAGCGTCTTCAGGCCGGCTTGAGGTCCTTGGCGCGGGCCTTGGCGGCCTGGATGCCCTGGTGCAACGCGGTGGCGTTGCCGGCGCCCGAATAGAACAGCATCAGCAACGGAATCTCGTCGAGCTGGGCGTCGGTCAGTTCGCCATTGACGATCGCGCCGGCAACCTGGATCGTCACCAGGTCGGGTCGTCCCAGCATCGCTGTCGCCCCGATCACCAGCAGCCGCTTGTCGCGCATCGACAGGCCGGGGCGCGCCCAGATCTCGCCAAAGACGTGCTCGACGGTTTCGGCGACAAAGGGGACGCCTTCAAGCCCGGCCATCATCGCGGACGATCCCGCGCCATAGACGCTGTCGACGATTTTCAGGCCGTCATCCCATCGCGTGTCGTTCGTGGCGTCGGTCATTTCGCGTTCTCCTTTGCGAGTTCGAGGCCCGTCACGACCTTGTCGGTGCGGCGGACGAGTTCGATCAGCGGCAGCCCCACCCCCAGCGACTTGCCGAGATCGAGCGCTGCATCAAGATCCTTGTTCATCAGGTTGCGAACATATTCGCGAACCTTGGCTTCCTCGGGATCGGTCAATGGATCGGCGGGGCGGCCCATAAGCATCATCGGGCCGCCAACGCCGTCCGAGCTTTCCTCGATGACCTGCGCCAGTTGCCGCACATCCACGCCAGCCGCGCGGGCCAGCGCCGCACCTTCGTAACCGGCGCGGATGCAGCCGAAGACGACAACATTGCGCGCGATCTTGGCGGCCATTCCCGCCCCCGGCCCGCCCATGTGCGCCACCGACTTGGCAAAGCCGTCGAGCACCGGCCGGACAATCGCCAGTTGTTCAGGCGTCGCGCCGACGAGGCAGACGAGACCGTTCTGGCGCACGACCTGGCCGCCGGTGACGCCGCAATCGACGAGCCCGACACCGGCTGCATCGGTCAGCGCCCGGATGCGCGTCAGATCACCCAGCGCGACGGTCGCCACCAGCACGATGATGAGGCCGGGCCGCGCCGCCGCAAGCACGCCGTCGGGGCCGGTCAGCACCGCGATCGTCTGTTCGGCGCTGACCACCGCGATGATCACCACATCGCATTGCCGCGCCACTTCGGCGGGCGAAGCGGCAACCGCCGGCACGCCTTCAAGGCCGGAGGCAGCATCCGGGCGGATGTCGTAGACCGCGTCGACCATCCCGACTCGCGCCAGGCACAGCGCCACGCCGCTGCCGATATGCCCGAGTCCGATCACGCCAGCCTTGGTCATCGCATCATCCTTTGAAACTTCTTGCAGCGAAACATCCGACAGCATCGCCGTCCGCAAGCGCGCCAGCTGGTCCACATCGATTCCCGCCGCCGTGAAATAGCCTTCGATCGAGCCGTGTTCGGCGTCGATCGCATCGAGCGCGGCATCGAGAAAGCCGATATCGACGCCGATCATCGTGTCGATCGTCGCCTGGCTCGGGACAAATCCGAAGGTTTTTTCAAAGGCCTCGGCGATCGAGCCGCCGAGGCGCAGGTTCTTGGCGAACACGTCCGATCGCAGATAATCGTCGACCACGGCTTGGCGCGGCACCCCGACGATCGACAGCAGAATCGCCATCAACACGCCGGTGCGGTCCTTGCCCGCGGTGCAGTGGATCAACACCGGCGTCTCGCCGCCGGTGATGGCGTCGATCAAGCCGGCAAGGTGGGGCAGGATCGCGCCGGGAATGGCGGCATAATTGGTGGTGATCGCGACGCGGGCGCCGGCGGCGCTCGGGTCGTCGCGCAGCGCGTTCCAGCCCTGGTTGGTCTCGGTCCGCAGGTCGTTGGTGATATCGAGGTTCAACAATCGCGCCGTCGTCCAGTCATTGGGCGCGGCATCGCGCTCGACATCGGCACGCAGGTCGCAGACCAGCTGGATAGCAAGCGCGGCCAGTTCGCGGCGGTGCTCGTCGTTGAAGCTCGCCGGGCCCTCGGAGCGATAGATGACGCCGCTGCGCAACTGCCCGCCATCGGCTGTCGGCAGCCCGCCGACATCGCGGAAATTGAGCTTTGAGAGCGCTTCGGTCATGTGGATTTCCCCAGTGCCGGATAGTGCGGGATCAGGCTACGCATCTGCGCCATGATCGCCGGCGACATCCAGACATGTTCGACATAATGGCCGAGCCGCGACGTCTCATCGGTGTAAAAGAAGCGCAAGTCGTCGCCCATCGCGCCGCTGAACACGATCGGATGCCGCGCCGTGTCGATCGACGCGGCATGGGCGTGCCAATTGTCGATGCCGCCGTCGATGCGGATGCAGGTGTGATGGAAACGGATTACCAGCCCCGATGCATCGCCGCCCGCTTGCTTGACCAGCGCGTCCTTGAACAGGGGCGCGGTATCGCCGATCGGCTCGATCAGTTCGATCTCGTTGCCGCCGACGTGCGAGAGGGCGATCCGCAGTTCCGGTTCGCCCGGCTGGTGCGCGCCGCTGCCGACGTTGGAGAAAACAAAGAAGCCGGGCGCGCCATAGTCCCGTTCGAACAGCGCGACAGCGGCATCAAGGTCGTTGGTGACATAGGCGATCTGGTGATGCCGGGCGTCGGGGCGCGCGAACATGGCTAGCCGCGCCGCGCTGGCAGGATGGGCGTCGTCGTTCGTTCGGCCATGATCGGTCCTCGCCTTCGGCGTCGTGGTTAGCGACCGCCGTTCGTCAAAAGTCCTACCCGACGACGGGTCGTGAAACCCGTCAGGCCGCCACCGCAGTCGCCGCCAGCGCCGAGAACACCCGTGCCGCCAGTTCCGTCCGGCAAATCAGCAGGTCGGGGAGATAAGGGTCGGCGCAATTATAAACCAGCGGACTGCCATCGATGCGGCTGACGTGCAGTCCCGCCGCCCGCGCCACGGCCACCGGCGCGCAGCTATCCCATTCATATTGCCCGCCCGAATGCAGATAGATATCGGCTTCGCCGCGAACGACAGCCATCGCCTTGGCCCCGGCCGATCCCATCGGCACCAGTTCGGCATCGAGGCGTTCGGCGACAGCAACGGCATCGGCGGCCGGCCGCGTGCGGCTGACCAGCATCCGCAGCCGTCCTTCGGGGACCGCGACCGCGCCGCCGTCGTCGGTGCAATGCGTCATCGGCAGCCCCGGCTGCGCCACCGCGCCGATGACCGCGACCCCGTCGATGGCGAGCGCGACATGCACCGCCCAATCGGTCCTCGCCTCGCCGAATTCGCGGGTGCCATCGAGCGGATCGACGATCCACACCCGGCTCGCCAGCAACCGCGCCGGATCGGCGGCCTGCTCCTCCGAAAGCACCGCGTCATCGGGTCGCTGGCTCGCCAGGGCCTCCATCAGAAAGGCGTTGGCGACACGATCGCCGGCCTTGCCGAGCGCCTTGCCGGCAAACAGCCCCGAGCGCTGGAGGGTCAGCAACAGTTCGCCCGCGGTGTCGGCAAGCTGCCGCGCCAGCGCGGCGTCGGAAAGCTGCCGCGCCAGCGCGGTGTCGCTTTGCCGGATCGATCCGGTCATCAGGCGTCTCCCAGCAGGCGATCGACGATCAGCGTCGCGGCGTCTTCCGCCGTCATCGTGCTGGTATCGATGCGAAGTTCGGGGGCACTCGGCGCTTCATACGGGCTGTCGATTCCGGTGAAGTGCTTCAATTCGCCAGCCCGCGCCTTTTTATACAGCCCCTTGACGTCGCGCGCTTCGGCGGCCGCCAGCGGCGTGTCGATATGGATTTCGAGGAATTCGCCCGGCGCCATCATCTCGCGCACCATCTGCCGTTCGGCGCGGAACGGCGAGATGAACGCCGTGATGACGATCAGCCCGGCATCGGCCATCAGCTTTGCAACCTCGCCGACGCGGCGGATATTCTCGATGCGATCGGCGTCGGTGAAGCCCAGATCCTTGTTGAGCCCGTGGCGGACATTGTCGCCATCGAGCAGGAAAGTATGGCGATTCATCCGGTGCAGCTTCTTTTCGACCAGATTGGCGATCGTCGACTTTCCGGCCCCCGACAATCCGGTAAACCACAGCACCGCGGGCTTCTGGTTCTTGATGTCGGCGTGTTTTTCCCGGCTGATGTCAAGCGCTTGCCAATGGACGTTCTGGCTGCGACGCAAGGCAAAATTGATCATGCCGGCGGCGATCGTGGCGTTGCTGATCTTGTCGACGAGGATGAAGCCGCCCAGCGTCCGGCTGTCGGCATAGGGCTCGAAGACCAGCGGCCGGTCGGTCGCCACGACAGCGACACCGATGGCGTTGAGGTCGAGCGACTTTGTCGCCAGATGCTCCATCGTGTTGACATTGACCTGGTATTTCGGCGGCTGCACCGTCGCCGAAACCGTCTGCGTCGCCAGCTTCAACCAATAGGGCCGGCCCGGCAGCAACGCCTCGTCGGCCATCCACACCAGCGTTGTTTCAAACTGGTCGGCAGCTTGCGGCGCTGCGTCGGCGGCGGCGATCACGTCGCCGCGCGAACAGTCGATCTCGTCGGCAAGGCACAGCGTCACCGACTGGCCGGCGACGGCGCGGTCAAGGTCGCCGCCGAGCACGACAATCCGCGAAACCGTCGACGTGCGCCCCGAGGGCAGAACCCGGATCGCATCGCCGCGACGAATGCTGCCGCTGGCGATCAGCCCGGAAAAGCCACGAAAATCGAGGTTGGGGCGGTTGACCCACTGCACCGCCATGCGGAACGGCCGCGCCTGCGCCGCCTCGGCATCGACCGCGACGGTCTCGAGATGGGCGATCAGCGACGGGCCATCATACCAGGGCGTATTGGCCGACGGCGCCGTGATATTGTCGCCGACAAAGCCCGAGATCGGCATCGCGGTGAATTCGCCGATGCCGATACTGTCGGCAAAGGCCCGGTAATCGGCGACGATGGCGTCGTATCTGGCGCGGTCATAGCCGATCAGGTCCATCTTGTTGACCGCCACCACCAGGTTTCGGATGCCGAGCAGATGGGCGATATACGAATGTCGCCGCGTCTGCGTCAGCACGCCCTTGCGCGCGTCGATCAGGATGATCGCCAGGTCGGCGGTCGAAGCGCCGGTGACCATGTTGCGGGTATATTGCTCATGTCCCGGCGTGTCGGCGACGATGAACTTGCGCTTGTCGGTCGAGAAAAACCGATAGGCTACATCGATGGTGATGCCCTGCTCGCGCTCGGCCGCCAGCCCGTCGACGAGCAGCGCGAAATCGATATTCTGCCCCTGGGTGCCGACGCGCTTGCTGTCGGCCTCCAGCGCGGCAAGCTGGTCTTCGAAGATCGTCTTCGAATCATACAGCAACCGCCCGATCAGCGTCGATTTGCCGTCATCGACCGAACCGCAGGTAATGAAGCGCAGCAGCGACTTGTGCTGGTGCTGGAGAAGATAGGCGTCGATATCCTCGGCGATGAGGTCCTGCGCCTTGTACGAGCTTTCCGGGGCCTTGGTTGCCATCTCAGAAATACCCTTCCTGCTTCTTTTTTTCCATAGACGCGGCTTGGTCATGGTCGATGGCGCGGCCCTGGCGTTCGGAGGTGGTGGTCAACAGCATCTCCTGGATGACCTCGGGCAGCGTCGCCGCGGTGCTCTCGACCGCGCCGGTCAGCGGATAACAGCCCAGTGTGCGAAAGCGGATCGAGCGCTCGACCGGCGTCTCGCCTTCCTTGAACCGGAAACGGTCATCATCGACCATCAACAGCATCC
>JANNJH010000465.1:0-2670 GCA_031405775.1 Sphingomonadales bacterium
CCATCGCCCGCTTTGCCATCGAACGCGACCGATAGGAGATGAGCATGATGCGCGTTGGCGTCTATCCGGGCACGTTCGACCCCTTGACCCTGGGGCATATGGATATCATCCGGCGCGGCGCCAAGCTGGTCGATCGGCTGGTCATCGGCGTTTCGACCAACCCATCGAAATCGCCGATGTTTTCGCTCGCCGAGCGCAAGATTCAGGTGCTGCGCGAAGTCGAGGGCATTCCCGGCATCGATGTCGTCGAATTCGATGCGCTGCTGATGAACTTCGCCGAACGCCAGGGGGCGACGGTGATCGTTCGCGGGCTGCGCGCGGTTGCGGATTTCGAATATGAATACCAGATGGCGGGGATGAACCAGCAGCTCAACTGCCAGATCGAGACGGTGTTCCTGATGGCCGATGTGGCGTTGCAGCCGATCGCATCGAAGCTGGTCAAGGAAATCGCCGTTTATGGCGGCGATATCCGCAAGTTCGTGCCGCCGCGGGTCGCAGCGGATGTGGTGGCGAGAGTGGCCGAAATCGGCCTGCGAGGATCTTGAATTCAATGCGTATCAACATGATTATATGGACTTTTCTGGCGTTCGGCCTGGCTGGCGGCGCGGTCGCTCAGCAAGCATCGAAGGCGGACCTGAAGCCGCCGCCGGTGCTGCCGAAGATGGCGCCGTCGCCGACGCTGCCCGGAACGCTGGCGACGGTTTCGGATGAGGATGTGTTGTTCCTCGACCTGTCGACCGGCGGGCGGGTGAAGATCGTCATGCGGCCCGATGTGGCGCCAAGGCATGTCGAGCGGATCCGGACGCTGGCACGGCAGGGGTTCTACGATGGAACGGTGTTCCACCGCGTCATCGACGGTTTCATGGCGCAGGGCGGCGACCCGACGGGGACCGGCCAGAGCGGCTCGAAACTGCCGGACTTGGCAGCCGAATTCAATGACTTGCCGCACGTCCGCGGCGCCGTGTCGATGGCCCGGGCGCAAGGAGTCGACAGCGCCAACAGCCAGTTCTTCCTTGTCTTCCAGCCGGTGCTGAAGCTTGACCGGACCTATAGCGTCTGGGGCCGCGTGGTCAGCGGCATGGAGTTTGTCGATGCCATCGAGCGCGGCGAACCGCCTGAAAAGCCTTCGAGAATCGTCAAGGCTTCGATTGCGGCGGACAAGCTGCCGCCGCCGGCCCCGGCGTTGGCGATTCCAGCGGCGATTCCAGCGGCGATTCCAGCGGCGGCGATGGCGACGGACCCCATCGTCACCCCACCTGCACCGGTGATCGCAGCCCCCGCAGCGGTGAAACAGACCCCGCTCACGAGCGCTCCGAAGGGCAGGCGCAAGCGCTAGCCCGCGTACCGGCGGGGCGATCAGGCGGCGCGAACGCCCTGCACGCCGGACCCCGTCAAAAGCACGCTTTCAACGCCGTCCTTGATGCGAAACACCGTCCCCTGGGGCGCGTCGGCGGCGACCTTGACGCCGTGCCAGTCGCGGCCACCGACCAATAGCCCGCGCAGGACGCGCGCGGTGATGCCGTGGCTGATCGCCAGGACCGGCCGGTCGGGATCGAGCCCGGCGAGCCAGTCCTGCAACCGCGCGGCGATCGCCGGGAACCATTCGCCATTGGGCGGCGGCACCGCGAACAGCCGGGCTTCGGCATCGACAATGGGTCCGGTTTCGGCGACGATATCGGCATAGTAGCGGCCTTCCCAATCGCCGACATCGATTTCGAGCAGCCGCGAATCGGTGCGCCAGTCGAAGAACGGGTGCAAAAGATGCTCGCCGACAATCGCCGCGGTCTGCTGGGTGCGTCCCGATGGCGACACCCACAGGTCGCGATCCGGCCGGGTTCCGAGCGCTTGCGCCAGCGCCGCGCCCATGGCTTCGGCCTGGGCGATCCCGGCGCGGGTCAGCGGCGTGTGCGCCATATGGCCCTGCATCCGCGCGGCGGCATTGAAGACGGTTTCGGCGTGGCGGGCGAGAATGATGTCCATATCCGCCATTCTCTACCGCCTTGGTTGCACTTCGCCACTACCGCGCCGCGCCGCAGCCGCTATAGTCGCCGCCAAACTCCCCCTCAACGGGCAAACAAGGACTGTAAATGAAGGCGACGGTCGAACGCGCGACACTGCTGAAATGCCTGGCGCATATCCAGTCGGTGGTGGAACGCCGCAATACCATTCCGATCCTGTCGAACGTGCTGATCGAGGCGCGCAGCGAGGGTCTGCGGCTGATGGCGACCGATCTCGACCTCCAGGTCGTCGAGACCATTCCGGCGGCCATCGACATCAACGGCGCGACGACCGTCAGCGCGCATACGCTGTTCGATATCGTCCGCAAGCTTTCGGAAGGCAGCCAGGTCGAACTGGCGGTGGTCGGCGACAAGATGACCGTGGTTGCCAACCGTTCGCGGTTCAGCCTGGCGACGCTGAAGCGCGACGATTTCCCGGTGATCGCCGAAACCGAGCTGCCGACGGTATTCTCGCTTTCGGCCAAGGACCTGCGCGAATTGATCGACAGCACCCGCTTTGCGATCTCCACCGAAGAAACCCGTTATTATCTGAACGGCATCTATGTCCATGCGGTGGAAGGCGCGGTTCCGAAACTGCGCGCCGTCGCCACCGATGGCCACCGCCTGGCGCGGATCGAGCTCGATCTTCCGGACGGTGCCGCGGACATGCCCG
>JANNJH010000466.1:0-1727 GCA_031405775.1 Sphingomonadales bacterium
GCACAGCGCCGCGAACATCCGCTCGCCGCCGCCGCGGACGTGCTCGGCATAGACAAACGCCGGCGCCGCATTGGCAACGAGCGCCGCCAGCGCCGCCTTGCGTGTCGTCAGCGGCGCCCTCGTCAGGTCGGCGCCGTCGTGTTCAAGCAAGTCAAAGGCAAAGACCACAAACGCCTCGCGTCCGTCCTTCAACGCCGCCTGCAACGCCCCAAAGCTCGGCCGGCCGTCGGCATCGAGCGCGCAGATCTCGGCATCGATCAACGCGCTTCTGGCGGACAGGGCGGCGGCACTGCGCGCCACGGCGGCGAACTTGTCGGTCCAGTCCTGGCCGCTGCGGGTATAGACTGTCGCCTTGCCGCCGCCGATGGCGATCAAGGCGCGATAGCCGTCATATTTGGTTTCGTGGAGCCAGTCGTCGCCGTTCGGCGGCCGCTCGACAAGTGTCGCCAGCTGCGGCGCGCGGAACCCCGGCGGCTTGCCGGCATCCGCGGAATCGGTCGCGGCGGCGATTTGCGCCATTGTCCGTCCCGTGGCGACGCTGGTCGTGTATGTCGCCACCAGGTCATCGCCGCCGGCATGTTCGTCGGCGATCTTGAACAACAGCCAGTTCTCGCGCGGCGTCTTCTTGCCCGCGTCGGGCTTCATCCGGATAAGCACCCATTCGCCCTTCATGCGCTCGCCTTGCAGGATGAAATGCAGCTTGCCCGCAGCGATCCCGGCACCGGGGTCGTCGTCGAGCGGCTTCCAGGTGCCACGGTCCCAAAGCATCACCGTGCCGCCGCCATATTGGTTTTCCGGGATGGTGCCTTCGAAGCCGCCATAATCGCGCGGATGGTCCTCGGTGCGCACCGCCAGCCGTCGAACCTTGGTGTCGGCGCTCGGGCCGCGCGTCACCGCCCATGACAGCAGGACGCCGCCCAGTTCGAGCCGCAAATCCCAGTGCAGCCGGGTCGCGTCATGCTTTTGGACGACAAAGGCCAGCGCCTTTGTCCGAACCGCGCGGCGCTTGCCCGGTGGTTCGGCGGTGCGCGCGAAGTCGCGTTTGGCGTTATAGCTTGCCAGCTTGTCGACGGTCATGCGCGCTTGCGTACCGGCTTCGCAGGCGCCTTGGCAGCGGATTTGGCGACTTTTTCAGCCGGGGCCGTGCCGCCTTTCTCGATCGAAGCCTTGAGCGCCGCCATCAGGTCGATGACATTCGACGGGCTGACCGGCGCCGGCTCGGGCTTTGCGGGCTTGTTGCCGCGCTTGGCATCGATCAACGCCCGCAGCGCTTCGTCGTAGCGGTTATGAAATCGGGCCGGGTCGAAGGCGGCGGTGCGCTTGTCGATCAACGCCATCGCCAGTTCGAGCAATTCCTCGGGCGGCTTGGTGTCGGGAATGCCGCGAAAGAACTGGTTCGCCGTGTTGACCTCATCGGCATAGCGCAGCGTCTCAAGCACCATTCCCTTGCCGCAAGGCTTCAGGCTGATGACATATTCGCGGCCGCGCATCGCCAGCTGCCCCAGGCCGAGCTTTTTGGTGCGCCGCAGAGCCTCGCGCAGCACGACGAAGGCCTCCTCAGCGAGATCATCCGCCGGGACGACATAATAAGGCTTTTCGAAATAGATCATGTCGATTTCGCCGGCGTCGACGAATTGGGTGAGCTCGAGCGTTTTCTTGCTCTCCAGCTTGACCGCCTCGAGTTCCTGGTCGTCGAGCAGCACATAGCTGCCTTTTTCATATTGGAA
>JANNJH010000467.1:0-17776 GCA_031405775.1 Sphingomonadales bacterium
CCGCTCCAGCGACGGAGGTCGCATCCGCTCCAGCGACGGAGGTCGCATCCGCTCTGGCGGCGGCCCGGGTGAGGGTGTTCTTTCTTCTGGCAAGTTGAGGCACACCCTCACCCGCCGCGCGCGACGGAGGTCGCCTTCGCGTCGCCGCGCGTGTCCCCTCTCCCGCAGGCGGGAGAGGGGACTGTCGATTCCACATAAGTGAAAGCGACCCTAGCGGGTTACGCGGCGATCTCGCGCAGCACGGCGTCGACAAAGGGCTGGCCTTGGGGGGTGAGGCGCAGGCCCTTGGCGTCGTGGATCAACAGCCCCTGCGCCGTCAGCCGGGCGACGCGATCGGGCCTCAGCACGTCGGCCAGCGCCAGCCCGGTCCGGGCAAGGAAGTTTGCCGAATCAATGCCTTGTGCCAGCCGCAGCCCCATGACCAGGGCTTCGGTGGCGCGTTCGTCGCCGGTCAGTTGCACCTCGCTGACCATGCCGTGGCCGGTGGCGGTGACGGCGGCGAGCCAGGCTTCGGGCTTTTTCCATCGTTCGGTCGCCACGCCCATGCGCCGGCCATGGGCACCGGGGCCGATTCCGGCGTAATCGCCATAGGTCCAATAGGCCATGTTGTGGCGGCTTTCGGCGCCGGGGCGGGCGTGGTTGGAGACTTCATAGGCGAAAATGCCCGCATCGGCGGTCATCGCCCGGGTCATTTCGAACAGGTCGGCGGACACTTCGGGGTCGGGCAGCGTCAACTGCCCTTTGGCGTGGAGCGCGGCGAAGCGCGTGCCGGCCTCGATGGTCAATTGATAGAGCGACAGATGCGACGTGCCAAAGCCCAGCGCGCGGCGCAGCTCGGCCTGCCAGCTTTGGGTGGTCATCCCCGGCCGGTCATAGATCAGGTCGAAACTGACACGGCCGAAATGCTTTTGCGCGATGTCGAGCGCCGCCAGCCCCTGCGCCAGGTCGTGCGGGCGGCCGAGCGCCTTCAAATCGGGATCACCCAGCGCTTGCAACCCGAGGCTGAGGCGGTTGACACCGGCGGCGGCGAAGCCGGCGAAGCGCGCCGCTTCGACCGATGACGGATTGGCCTCGAGGGTGATCTCGATATCGGTTTCGGGTGGCCAGTGGCGGGTCGCCGCGTCGATGATCGCCGCGACCGTGGCGGGCGGCATCAGCGACGGGGTGCCGCCGCCAAAGAAGATGCTGGCGAGGCGGCGGCCCGGCAGGCGCGCCGCTTCATGCGCCAGATCGGCGAGCAGCGCGGTGCGCCACGCCGCGTTGTCGATACTGGCGCGGACATGGCTGTTGAAGTCGCAATAGGGGCATTTGGTGACGCAGAACGGCCAATGGACGTAAAGCGCCAGCGGTTCGCTTCGTTCGAAGACGGCGCGGCTGGCTGACGCAGACTCACCCACCCCCGGCCCCTCCCAGACAAGGGAGGGGAGCAGGCGGCAGCAGGTCGCTAAGCCGCGCGAAGGCCCGCGCCCGGTGGTTGTCGGCTTCCTTGTCGGCGCGCGACATCTCGCCATAGGTTTGGGTCTTGCCGTCCATCACGAAGATCGGGTCATAGCCAAAGCCATTGGCCCCGCGCGGCGGCCAGACGATGCGGCCATCGACGCGGCCCTCGACGCTTTCGACATGGCCATCGGGCCAGGCGATGCTCAGCGCGCAGATGAAATGCGCCGTGTCGGGCGCCGTTGCCGGCATTTGCGATCGCACGCGCTGCATGGCGATCGAGAAATCCTTGGTCGGCCCGGCCCAGCGCGCCGAATATATGCCGGGTTCGCCGCCGAGCGCATCGACGCACAGCCCGGAATCATCGGCCAGCGCCGGCAGGCCCGACGCCCGCGCCGCCGCCCGCGCCTTCAATTCGGCATTGGCCACGAACGTCAGCCCGGTCTCCTCGGGCTCGGCCAGCCCCAGGTCGCCCGCCGAAACCACATCAAGGCCGCGGCGCGCGAACAGTTCGGCAAGCTCCACCACCTTGCCGGGGTTGTGCGTCGCCAGCACGAGGCGACCGGTTTCGAGGCGGCGGCGCGCCACCTACCGCCCCGTCGCCTTCAACTGCGCCGCGAACACGTCGTTGCAGCCGATGCGCGCCAGCCGCAGTAGGCGGAGCATGATTTCCTCGTCGAACGGCGCGCCTTCGGCGCTGGCCTGGACTTCGACAAGGCCGTTGGTGCTGGTCAGCACGAAATTGGCGTCGGTACCGGCGTCGCTGTCCTCGACATAGTCGAGATCGAGCACCGGATCGCCATTGTAGACGCCGCAGCTGATCGCCGCGACCTGCGTCGCCAGCGGATCGCCGGCCAGCGGGGTTTTCGCCATGATGCCGTCGATGGCGAGACGCAGCGCCACCCAGGCGCCCGAGATCGACGCGGTGCGGGTGCCGCCATCGGCCTGGATGACGTCGCAATCCAGCGTAATCTGGCGTTCGCCGAGCAGCCGCAGATCGGTGACGGCGCGCAAGGATCGCCCGATCAGCCGCTGGATTTCCTGGGTGCGGCCGGACTGCTTGCCCTTGGCGGCCTCACGCGTGCCGCGGGTGTGGGTGGCACGCGGCAACATGCCGTATTCGGCCGTCACCCAGCCCGACCCCTTGCCGCGCAGCCATGGCGGCAGCCGGTCCTCGACGCTGGCGGTGACCAGCACATGCGTCTGGCCGAACTTGACCAGGCACGAGCCTTCGGCATGGGCGGAAAAGCCCGGGATCATCTCGATGGAGCGCATCTGGTCGGGAGCGCGGCCTGAAGGGCGCATTATGTCTGGTCCTTGCTATGTGGCGCGGTGGGTAGCGGCTTATCCCTGTTGCCGCAACGCGGGATGTGGCGACCGCTCGTCGCCGGGCGGAACCGTGCCGCCTTGCCGGCGGTTCTGACGCATGTGAGCCGAGGACAGGAAGCCCGAGATGACCAACACCCAAGAAACCGACGACTTCGACATCGTCCTCCAGGATCCGGCGGCGTTTTTCCGGCTGCCACAAGCCATCATCGACGATCCGGCGCTGTGCTTTGCCGAGAAACGCGCCCTGCTGGCGGAATGGCATCTCGACCTTGTCGATCGCAGCACCGCCCTCGCCGAGGGCATGGTGCCCGAGACGCCGGCGTCGGTCGATCGCGATGTGATGATGCAGGATCGCGTCGCTGCCGCCCTTGCAGCGCTTGACGCGGCCGGAGACAATGACGCCGAAATCGGCTCGCTGGCAAAAAATCGCGTCTGGTGCCGGATCACCCGCGCGGCATGAATTCAAGACCCCGCGTCAGGGCGCGATACTGGCGAATGTCACCGCATAGCTGCCGGCGACGGGATCATGAACCAGCGCGCCGCGCAACTGCCGCGCCAAGCCGTGGATGATGCGCGCCATCGGGTCCAGGGGCGCCGCGGCGATGCGGTCCACCGTGAACGCCGCCGAGGTGACGGTGACGGTGACGGCGTCGCCAGCCCTGATGATGGCGATCTGGACATCGAGCGGGCCGGGCAAGCCATGGCGGGCCGCCAGGCTGGCGAGTTCGGTGACGAGGAACGCCACCGGCACCGCGACATCGGGATGGACGATGATCGTCGCGCTGTGGCAGGCCAAGGTGACGCGGCGGTGTTCGGGCGAAACCAGGCTGGTTTCGAGGCCGCCGCACAGCTCGCCGGTCAATGCCCGCAGGTCGACACCGTTGCTGGTGGCATCGTCGTACATCCAGCGATGGACATGGGTCAGCGCCGAAATCCGCGCCTGAATGGTGGCATAGCTCCGGGCGACCTCGGGGGTGGCGGCGTCGCGGGCGTGCAGCGACAACAGGCTGGAGACGATCTGCAGGTTGTTCTTGACGCGGTGGTGAACCTCGCGGGTCAGGCGCTTCTGCTCGACAAGGGCGATGCGCAGGTCGCGGCTGTGCTGGTCGATCTCGTCGGCCATGGCGTCGAAACTGGCGGCAAGCGCGGTGGTCTCGCGGCTGCCAAAGCCGGTCCGGCCGAACCTGATCCGAGTGCGCGCCGGATCGGCGTTATGGCCATATGCCTCGATCAGCCGCTGGATGGAGACGAGCGGCGCGACGACCAGCCGATGCACGGCGAACCAGCCGACAAATAGCGCCACCAGCCACATCAGGATCGGCAACAGCACGCTGAGCGCCTGCGCCAGAGTCAGCAACGGCTGATTCATCGCGATGGCGCGATAGCTGTCGATCGCCAGCACCGCGGCCAACGCACCCATCGGCGCCAGCGCCGCCGCCAGCGCCATCGTCAGTTTTGTCGAAAGCGTCCAGGCGCGCGGCGTGACCAGATGTTTGGCCTTGGGCGGCATCAGCCTTCCCGACAGGCGCGAAGCGCCTCATTCGAGCCGCTGCAAAAGCTCGGCGAGTTCGTCGGGAAGCGGTTCGGCGAGCGTTGCGGCATAGGCAAGGCGCAGGCCCGCGGTGATCGGATCCGCCTTTGCCGGGCGCCGACCGGGGCGCGACCGACCGCCGGCAGCCAGGCGTGAATCATCTTGTTTTCCAGAACGATCATTGTTCATCATGCGGCTTTGCGACACGGCAGCGAATTAGTCTTGAGGTCGCGCTTCGCCGGCGCCCGGCGACCCCGATGGCCCGGTTCGAAACCGTTGTTGCCGGAACCGACGGCAAGGCGTTGGCGTTCCTGTTCACGGCGACCTCGTTGAAATACGTATGGCGCGGCGTGGGTGCCGGGTTCATAACGCAACAGGAACCATATTGTCGTAGCTGCGTTCGTTGTTCGCGGCGAGCTTGGAAAGCCCCAGGCCCGATCACCGTTACCGATCGCCGTTCCGACGCACCGTTCCGACGCACCGTTACCACGCCTTCCGGTTGTTAAACGCCGCTGACGTCAAAGGGTTCCCGTCATGTCGATCGCCTCGCAGATTGCGCCGCTCCTGCCGTATTTGCGGCGGTATGCGCGGGCTCTGACCGGGTCGCAGGCGGCGGGCGATGCCGGCGTCGCCGCCGCGACGCTGGAGGCGATCATTGCCGACCCTGCCGCCCTTGCCCATGATGTCACGCCGCAGCTCGGGCTCTACAAGCTGTTCCAGGCGCATTGGCAGGCAAAGCCGGCGGCGGTTGCGTCGACCGGCGACGCGACCGGCTTTGCCGCGGTTGCCGGCGCCCGGCTGGCGGCGATCACGCCGCTGTCGCGCCAGGCGCTGCTGCTCAGCGCCATGGAAGGCTTCACCACCGACGACGTGGCGTATCTGCTGGACCGGGCAGCGGCGGATGTCGACACGCTGGTCGCCGATGCGCTCGCCGAGATCGACCGCCAGACCGCGGCGCGGGTGATGATCATCGAGGATGAGCCGATTATCGCGATGGATCTCGAAACCATCGTTCGCGATCTTGGCCATGATGTCACCGGCATCGCCACCACCCATGACGAGGCGCTGGCGCTGTTCGACGCGACGGTGCCGGGGCTGGTGCTCGCCGATATCCAGCTTGCGGATGCGAGCAGCGGCATCGACGCGGTCAAGCACATCCTTGCCGAACGGGCGGTGCCGGCGATCTTCATCACCGCCTTCCCCGAGCGATTGTTGACCGGCGAACGCCCCGAACCGACATTTCTGATCACCAAGCCGTTCCAGACGGCGACGGTCAAGGCGGCGATATCCCAGGCGCTGTTCTTCAATTCCACGGCCGCACTCAACGCCTGAGCCGGCAGCGAAAATCTTCGAATCCGGGTGATTTCGGGCGTCGAAGGGTTTATGATGATCGCAACACCCGTTGTTTGGCGCGAGGGGCGGAGACCGAGGATGGTTCGCACTGCCAGCACGAATGGGGCCAGCACGAATGGGGCCAGAACGAACGGGGCCAACACGAATGGCGCCAGAACAAAGACGGCGCGGTTGCCGGGCGCCAATGCCCAGTCGCCGGTGCTGCGCGATGTCGGCGCCTTCCTGCGCATCGCCTTTGTCGCGACCGAGGCGGAGGCGCTGCCGCAAAGCCTGACCGACCTGCTCGAACGGCTTGGGCACGACGAGACCGCGGCACCGGTCGCGCACGCCGATGCGCTCAGCGACAGCGAATTCAAGCGCCAGCTTGCCGCCGCGATTCCGCTTCTGCGGGCGTTCGGACGGTCCTTGTCGGGCAGCGCCGACCTTGCCGACGACCTGGTGCAGGAAACCATGCTCAAGGCCTGGGTGGCGCGCGGGCGCTTCCTGGCGGGCACCAACATGCGCGCCTGGACGCATGTCATCCTGCGCAACGTCTATTTCTCGCAAGTGCGGCGCGCGCGCTTCAAGGGCGAATGGGATGAATTTTCCGCCGAGCTGTTGCTGGCGGTGCCGGCGGGGCAGGAAAGCCATATCGCGCTCGGCGACATGCAGCGCGCGCTGATGCAATTGCCCGCCGAACAGCGCGAGGCGCTGATCCTGATGGGCGCCGGCGGCATGACCTGCGAACAGGTGGCGCAGATCAGCCAATGCGCCACCGGCACGGTGAAAAGCCGCGTCGCCCGCGCCCGCGCCGCGCTGCGGGTGCTGCTCGAGGGCGGCCAGTTGCGGACGCGGCGCGCCGAACAACCCGCCTCGGCGATACCGGCGCTCGACCAGATCATGGACCAGGTCCGGGTTCTGGCCCGGCCGCGGACGGCGAAACTGGCGGCGCTGGAGGCGGCGCATAGCGACGCGCCGGTGCGCGCGGTCGAAGGGTGACATTGCCGCGTCCACGTCCTACATCATCGTCATGCAGTCCCCTTCCGTGGCCGAACTGAACGACCGCGCCCGCGAGGTCTTCCGGCAAATCGTCGATTCCTATCTTGCCAGCGGTGCGCCGGTCGGTTCGCGCACCTTGTCGAAGCTCGGTGCGCTCGGGCTGTCGGCGGCGTCGATCCGCAGCACCATGCAGGATCTCGAGGAACTTGGGCTGCTGTCGGCGCCGCACACTTCCGCCGGGCGATTGCCGACGCAAGCGGGCCTGCGGATGTTCGTCGATGGCATGATGCAGGCCAGCGAACCGTCCGAGGAGGAACGCGCGCTGATCGAATCGGGGATCGACCAGGGCGGCGGCGGCGGCCCGATCGAGGACGCGCTGGCGCGGACCACCGCCGTGCTGTCGGGGCTGTCGCACTGCGCCGGGCTGGTGCTTGTCGCCAAGACCGAGATGGTCATCCGCCAACTCAGCTTCGTGCCGCTGGCGCCGGGGCGAGCGCTTGCGGTGCTCGTCGGCGCCGATGGCAGCGTCGAAAACCGCGTGGTGAATTTGCCCGAAGGCCTGCCGCCGACGGCGCTCGAAGCGGCCTCGAACTATATCAACGCGCGGCTGGCCGGGTTGACCCTCGCCGCCGCCACCGAGCGGTTGAACGCCGAAGTCGCCGCCGACCGCGCCGCATTGGACGCGATGACCGCCGGCGCCGTCGCCACCGGGCTGGCGGCCTGGTCGTCGGACGGCGCGGCGCGGCCGGTGCTGATCGTTCGCGGCCAGGCCAATCTGGTGGAAAGCAGCGTCGATCTCGAACGGGTGCGCTTGTTGCTCGGCGAGCTGGAGGACAAGGAGGAACTTGTCCGGCTGCTCGAACTGGCGCGCGGCGCCGAAGCGACGAAGATTTTCATTGGCGCCGAATCGCGACTTTTCTCGCTTTCGGGGTCGAGCGTCATCGCCGCGCCGTATCGCGGACCCGGCGGCCGCGTCGTCGGCGTGGTGGGCGTTATCGGCCCGACGCGGTTGAACTATGCGCGCGTCATACCCATGGTGGACTACACCGCACGAACTCTCAGCAGGCTGGTAGCATGAACGATGTGAATGACGTTCCCGAAACGGAACAGGACGAGACGCCGGCCCCCGAAATCGCGGTGAATTCCGCCGAGGAACTCCTCGCGCGGGAAGCGCTTGAAGCCAAGGATCGCGAGATCGTCGACCTCAAGGACCGCCTGCTGCGCCAGGCCGCCGAGACCGAGAACACCCGCCGCCGCCTCGAACGCGACAAGGCCGATACGGCGGCGTATGCGATGACCGGCTTCGCGCGTGACTTGCTGGCGGTTGCCGACAATCTGCGCCGTGCCGTCGCGGCGCTGCCCGCCGAAGGTTTCGACGGGGTGCGCGCCGGGATCGAGGCGACCGAGCGCGAACTGACCGCGATCTTTGGCCGCCACGGCATCACCAGGGTGGAGACCGAAGGCCAGAAGCTCGATCCCAACCGCCACCAGGCGATGATCGAGGTCGAACACGAGACGCAGGCGCCGGGGAGCATCGTTGCGGAACTCCAGGCCGGCTATACCATCAAGGATCGGCTGCTGCGGCCGGCGCTGGTCAGCGTCGCCAAGGCCAAGGCCTGACGGGGTTGGCGCGGGCCGGTGCCGACGTGCCGACACAAGAAACCGGGCCAGCACAACGAAAGGGGACTGTCATGATCATCATCATCGCGCGCGCCGAATTCGATCCGGAGCGGCTTGCGGAAATTGAACCTGCCCTCGACGCGATGATGCGCGCGACATGGGAGGAATCGGGCTGCCTGTCCTATTCGATGGCAATCGAGAATCGCGCCGAAGGCATCTGCACGATCGTCGAACGCTGGAAGGATGAGGCGGCGCTCAACGCGCATTTCCACACGCCGCACATGGCGGCGTTCCAGGCCGCGATCCTCGGCGCGGTGCGATCGATCGACGCGAAGGTCTATGACGTGGTGGGCGAACGGCCATTGATAATCTGATCTGACTGGATAAGCTCCTCTCCCGGTTGACGCGAAGGCGTCGCCTACGGCTGCGCGAGAGAGAGTTTACGCTCCGAACTTCGCGTTGAGATCCGTGCTGACCCGCGGCGCCGGATCGGGGGCCGCGATCAGATCGGGGAGCGGCAGGTTCGGATCGGCGTCCGGCTTCGCACGCGCGCTGACCAGCTTGCCGACCGCCCAGGCGCCGACGGCGACCCCGATCATCGCCAACGGACCCAGCCGGCGCGCCAGCATCGGCAGCGCCGCGCCGACCACCAGCCCCGCCGGCCCGGCGCCGGCACCGCCGACGATTCGTGCCATCGCGCGCCCGGCCAAGGCCGTCACCATGCGTCCAAAGAGTGCCCCAAAAACTGCCATCGCCGCCTCCAATCACATCATGTCATAAATAGGCGATCGACGGCGCGGTTCCACCCCCGCCGCCGCCGCCGGCGCCGGTCGCGACTGTCACCGCATGGCCGCGCGCCGTCAATTCGGCGACAAACGACGGGGTTCAATCCGACGCGGTATTCGTGGACCTTGATCGCCTTGGGCACGCCGACATGCATGGTTCGCCTCGAGGTTTATTATATTGGCCTGCATAGCTATTCACGGCATCCGATGACAGGCTACATGTCCCAAACAGGTCTACCGCATTGCAGCCCCCTGTTGCCTGTGTTACCGCGCCGCCGCCTCCTTCGAGGACCAGGAAACCCATGTCGAGCGACACAGCCACGACGGCCAGCCACACCGACGTTGCCGATCCGCAGCACCGACCGCAAAGCCTTGCCAAGCTTTCCGTCGGGGCGATCGGCGTGGTGTTCGGCGATATCGGTACAAGTCCGCTTTATGCCTTCAAGGAAACCTTCGTCGGCCACCACCCGCTGGCGGTCGACCAACTGCACATTTTCGGCGTCGTCTCGCTGATTTTCTGGTCGCTGATGCTGATCGTCACGTTGAAATATGTCGCCGTCATCATGCGCGCCGACAATCGCGGCGAAGGCGGCAGCCTGGCGCTGCTGGCGCTGATCTCGCGCTTGTCCGAGAGCAAACGATCGCACTATCTCGTCATCCTCGGCGTGCTGGCGACGGCGCTGTTCTTTGGCGATTGCATCATCACCCCGGCGATGACCGTGCTGTCGGCGGTCGAAGGCTTGACCGTCGTCGAAACCGGGCTGGCGCCGATGGTATTGCCGATCGCCATCGCCATCCTGATCGGGCTGTTCCTCATCCAGTCGCACGGCACCGCCAAGGTCGGGGCGTTCTTCGGCCCGATCATGATCGTCTATTTCGCCGTGCTGGCGGTGCTCGGCGTCATCAACGCCATCGACAACCCGACGATTCTGGGGGCGCTCAACCCGTGGTGGGCGGTGAAATTCTTTATGGCCGATGGCTCGCGGGCGTTTCTCGCGCTCGGCTCGGTGGTGCTCGCGGTGACCGGCGCCGAAGCGCTTTATGCCGACATGGGGCATTTCGGGCGGCGACCGATCACCTTTTCCTGGCTGTGGATCGTGCTGCCGGCGCTGATGCTCAACTATCTTGGCCAGGGCGCCTTGCTGATGTCGAACCCCGGCGCGGCGTCGAACCCCTTCTTCCTGCTCGCACCCGAATGGGCGCGGCTGCCGCTGGTCATTCTCGCCACCATGGCCGCCGTCATCGCCAGCCAGGCGGTGATCTCGGGGGCGTTCTCGGTAACGCGGCAAGCCGTGCAGCTCGGCTTCCTGCCGCGACTGAAGATCACCCACACCAGCGCTTCGGCCGAAGGCCAGATCTTCATCCCGGTGATTAACTGGGCGCTGCTGGTGCTGGTGCTGCTGCTGGTCCTCGGCTTTGGCTCGTCGAGCAACCTTGCCGCCGCCTATGGCATCGCCGTCACCGGAACGATGTTCATCGATGCGCTGCTGCTCGCGGTGCTGGTGCTGACCATCTGGAAGTGGAGCCGCTGGTTCGCGGTGCCGATGCTGGCGCTGTTCCTGATCGTCGATGGCGCCTATTTCGCGTCGAACCTGACCAAGGTTCCCGATGGCGGCTGGTTCCCGCTGGTCATCGGCCTGATCGGCTTCACCTTCCTCACCACCTGGGCCAAGGGTCGTTCGCTGATGCAGGCACGGCTGCGCGAAAGCGCCATGCCGATGGACGTGTTCATCAAGTCCGCCGCCACCGCCGCGACCCGCGTCGCCGGCACCGCGGTGTTCATGAGCACGTCACCGACCGGCGTGCCGCACGCGCTGCTCCACAACCTCAAGCACAACAAGGTTCTCCACGACCGCATCATGATCCTGACGGTGTTGATCGACGAGATCCCCTATGTCTCCGACGAGGATCGCATCGGGGTGCGCGAGCTGGGATCGAATTTCTACCGCATCATCATCCGCTATGGCTTCATGCAGCAGATCGACATTCCGGCGGTGCTCAAAAAGGTCGAGAATTGCGGCCCCAGGCTCAAGATGATGGAAACCAGCTTCTTCCTGTCGCGCCAGACGTTGCTCGCCAGCGACCGGCCGGGGATGGCGCTGTGGCGCGAACATCTGTTCAGCTGGATGATGCGCAACGCCGAAAGCGCGATGGACTTTTTCAAGCTGCCGACCAACCGCGTCGTCGAGCTCGGCAGCCAGGTCGAGATTTAAGGTCGGACCTGGCGCTTGGCGCTTGTGCCAAGCGCCATCTGATGGCCATAGACGCGCATGATGGACATGCCCCCCACCGCCGAAATCGTCGTCAGCGGCACCGCGCTACCCGTCGCCGCCGGGGCCGCGGCCTATTCGGGCGTCACCATCACCCGCGACCGCTTGACCGCCACCGCCAGCGGCCGCATCGAGGATGCGCTCAAGGATGTCGCCGGGCTGGCGGCGTTCCGCCGCACCGACAGCCGGACCGCCAACCCGACGTCGCAGGGTATCACCTTGCGCGCGCTCGGCGGCAATGCATCGTCACGGGCGCTGGTGCTTTTGGATGGCGTGCCCGTAGCCGATCCGTTCGCCGGTTTTATCCCATGGAGCGCCATCGACCCGTCGCGGCTGGCGAGCGTCCGCGTCACGCGCGGCGGCGGTTCCGGGGCGTTCGGCGCCGGCGCGGTGGCGGGAAGGCTCGAACTTGGCAGCGCCGGGCCGGGCGACCTGTCGCCGCTGACGCGGCCGGGCGAATTGTCGCCGGTGGTGCTGGCGCTGGCCGGCGGATCGCGCGATTCTTGGGAAGCCTCGGGTGGCATCAGCGCCCGGCTTGGTGGCGGCTTTGTCACCGCCAGCGGTCGCTATGATCGCGGCGACGGCTATGTGCTGATCCCCGATGCTCAGCGCGGCGCCGTCGATATCCCGGCGCGCTATCGCAGCTGGGGCGCAGCGCTGCGCGCCGTGATGCCAATCGCGGTCGACAGCGAATTGCAGGTCGCGGGCCGCGCCTTCGACGATGTGCGGACACGCGGCCTCGATCTGGCCGGATCGCAAAGCCGCGGCGCCGATGCCAGCGCGCGGCTGGTCCATCGCGGGCGCTGGGGCGTCGAAGCGTTGGCCTATGTCCAGACCCGCGATTTCGCCGCGCGCTTCGCCGCCGTCGCCCCCGGTCGCGCCACCGCGACGCCGTCGCTCGACCAATATCGCACGCCGGCCACCGGCATCGGCGGCAAGATCGAGATCCGGCCGCCGGTCGGCACGGCGCATGATTTGCAGATCGGCGTCGATGCCCGGCACGGCGACGGCACCACCCACGAACGCTTCCGCTTCCAGGGTGGGCGCTTCACACGGCTGCGCACCGCCGGCGGCGCGGTGGCGACCATCGGCGCCTATGCCGAGGACAGCTGGACGCTGAGCGAGGCGCTGACGCTGACCGGCGGCGTGCGCGCCGATCGCTGGCGCATCTCGCAAGGCCGCCTCGGCGAATTCGACATCGACACCGGCGCCGGCACGCTGGCCATCGACACGGCGGCGCGCGGCGGCTGGCGGGCGACGGCGCGCGGCGGCGCCATCGCCCGGCTTGGCCCGGCGCTCAGCGCCCGCGCCGCCGCCTATTCGGGTTTCCGCGTGCCGACGCCCAACGAGCTTTACCGGCCGTTCCGCGTCGGCGCCGATGCCACCGCCGCCAACCCCGACCTCGATCTCGAACGCGCCCGCGGCGTCGAGGCCGGCTTTGATTGGCGGCCATTGCCGACGGCGCGGCTGTCGGTGACCGGCTATGCCAATGAATTGCGCGGCGCGATTTCAAACGTCACGCTGGGGCGCGGGCCGGGGGTGTTTCCGCACGTCGGCTTCGTCGCGGCCGGCGGGGCGTTTCGGCAACGGCGCAACCTCGATGCGGTCGTCGTCCACGGCGTCGAGGCCGATGCCGGGATCGATATCGGTCGCTGGCAGGCGTCTACGTCGCTGGCCTTTGCCGATGCGCGGGTCCGCGCCTCGGGGCTGGCGGCCGGGCTCGATGGCTTGCGGCCGGCGGCCTCGCCGCGGTTCGGCGCTTCGGCGACGCTGGGCTGGAGCGGCGAGCGGCTGCGCGGCGCGGTGACGCTGCGCCATGTCGGGGCGCAGTTCGATGACGACCAGAATCTGCGGCGAATCGCCCCGGCGACGACCGTCGACGCCAGCGCGCGGCTGGGCCTGTGGCGCGGGTTATCGGTGGAGTTTCGCGCCGAGAATATCGGTGACGAGCTGGTGGTTTCCGGCGTCAGCGCCGACGGCCTGGTCGACCGGGCGCAGCCGCGGACCTTGTGGCTGGGATTGCGCTGGGAGGGCTAGATCCCCGCGTACCATTCATAGCCGCGGTCTTCCCAATAGCCGCCGTGGCCGCTGCCATAGCCGGCGAGGCTGGCGACGACGTCGATGCCCATGATGTATTTGGCGTGTTTATAGCCAAGCTGGCGTTCGACGCGCAGCCGCAGCGGCGCGCCATGGCCGACGCTTAGCGGCGCGCCGTTCATGCCGTGCGCCAATATCGTCTGCGGGTGGAAGGCGTCGACAAGATCGATGCTCTCGTAATAGAGCGACGTCGATCGCGCCCCGCCCTTCGACGGTTCGCCGCCATAATTGTCGGCGCAGCGCAGGACGATGTAGCGGGCGCCGGGCTTCATCCCCGCCGCCTTGAGCAACAGCCCCAGTCGCGGCCCGGTCCATTGGCCGATGGCGCTCCAGCCTTCGACGCAATCATGCCGGGTGATCTGGGTGCGTGCCGGCATGGCGCGCAGATCGGCAAGGCTGAGCGACATCGGATTGGTGACGAGGCCGCCGAGGGCGAGCCGCCAATTGGCGAAATTCTCGGCCTTGTGCGCCTGGTATTCGGGCTCCATCGGCTCGTGGGTGCCGTTGACCTTGAACACCGGCGACAGGTCGGCGGCGGTAAATTCCCGCGCCAGCCCGTTACGACCGACAAGCCGCTGCCAGCGTTCGGTGGCGGTTTCGGCGGATTTGACGAGCTTTTTTAGTTTGGCGTTGGTCGCCAGCCCGTCGCACCCCGACAGCAGCAGGCCAGCCGCCGCGCCGCCGAAACCGATCAGACGGCGTCTGGAGAGCGTCATCATGCATTCTCCGGATCGACGCGGAACTTGCCGGTGATCATCGCGCGGATTTCGTTGAACGGCCCCGCCAGCACCACCATCAGCAGGTGGACGATGATGAAGACGATGATGAGGTTGGCGAAAATCCAGTGCAGCGAGCGCGCCGACGCCCGGCCGCCGGTGACATCGACAATCAGCGGCCAGGCGGCGTCGATCGCCGGCGACATGCCGAGCCCGGTCAGGATGATCCCCGGCACCAGCACCAGCACGACGCCGACATACGCCAGCTTTTGCAGGATGTGATAGCGCTTGGAATCCTCGCCTTTGGGGAATTTCAGCCGGGCGTGCCGGGCGATGTCGCGGCCGATGTTGGCGGGGCGAAGCTCGTTCAGTCGCGGCAGCAGGTCATGGCGCAAATGCCCGCTGGCGAGGCCATAAGCGAGATAGGCCAGCCCGTTGACGATAAGCACCCAGGCGAAGAAAAAGTGGAAATTGCGCGCCGTCGCCAGGTCGCGATAGCTCGGAAAGGTCGCCCATGACGGATAGGCGATGGCCTGGAGCTTGCCGTCCTTGCCGGCCGAAAGCCCGAGAACGCCGGTGGTGCGCACGGTCAGGTCGCCGATGCGGACAAAGCCATAAGCGACGCCCCGTGGCGTGTCGTCGGAGCCGATTTCGAGCCAGCGCCGGGCATGATCGGCATCGGCGCCATATTGGCCCCAGTACAGGGCTGGATGGGCGTTGAAGATGTTGAACCCGGTGCCGAGCAGGAACAGCATCGCCAGCGCGTTGATCCAGTGGGCGACGCGCACCGCCAGCGCATGGCGGTGGAAAAGATAGGGCTCTGCCGGCGCCTCGATGCCGATCCCTGTCACTGCCATGGCCGTCCCTGCTCCGCGCTCGTCCGTCCCTTATACGATGAAACGCGCCAACCGGTTAGCCGCCAAGGTTGGGGGACCAGCTTTTTTGGCGTCAAGAACGCATTATCGGCAGGATCGCGAAGCGCGGCTTTCCGTTTTGCCGCCATAAAGGCTAAGGCTTGGTCTGCCACCAAAGCGAAGGCCAGGACCGAATGCTGCGCGCGATGACCCCTGCCGGCGACATCAACATGATCGATATCGACGCCGCCAACGGCGTGCTGCCCGAGGGTACGATCTGGATCGACCTGTTCCGGCCGAGCCGCGACGAGGAGCTGTTCATCGAGAAAGCCACCGGCATCGACGTGCCGACGCTCGAGGAAATGGACGAGATCGAAATCTCCAGCCGGCAGTATGAAGAAAACGGCGCCATCTACATGACCGCGACGCTGGCCACCGGCATCTTGCGCGAAAATCCCGAAAACCATGCCGTCGGCTTCATCCTGACGCCGGCGCACCTGATCACCGTGCGCTATGCCCCGGTCGCCTCGTTCGATCGCTTTGCCGCCCATGCCGAACGCACCCCGGCGCTGTGCGAGACATCGTCGATGGCGCTGCTCCACCTGCTCGACGCCGTTGTCGACCGGCTGGCGGATGGCATCGAACATGTCGGCCGTGAAGTCGAAGCCGTGTCGCGCCAGGCCTTTCGCCGCGCCCGCACCCGGTCGCAGCAGCGCGTCTCGAACCTGGTCCTGCAATCGCTGCTGGTGCGGCTTGGGTCGGCGCAGGATGCGCTGTCAAAGGCGCGCAACTCGGCGGTCACCCTGACGCGGGCGCTGTCCTACCTCGCCTTTGCCGCGCCAAATTCGGCCGATATCGGCCCCCATGTCAAAACCCTGACGCGCGACCTCGCCTCGCTGAGCGACCATGCCAGCTACCTCGCCAACAACATCACCTTCCTGCTCGATGCGTCGCTGGGGCTGATCTCGATCGAGCAGAATGCCGTGCTCAAGATTTTTTCGATCGGCGCCATCGTCTTCTTGCCGCCGACGATGATCGCCGGCATCTACGGCATGAATTTTGACCATATGCCCGAATTGCGATGGGTGGCGGGCTACCCTTGGGCGCTCGGGCTGATGCTGGCGTCGGCGATCATCCCCTATCTGGTCTCCCGCTGGCGCGGCTGGATGTAGGCCGGAGGGGCGACCAGCGCCGCTTGGCGGAACGGCTGAGGCTGGTCATTCTTCGTCGTTCAGGGCCGGTCGCGCGCCGCGATCGCCAGCAACTGCGGCACCCGCGCTTGCATTCATGCGGTCGCCGCTTCTACGTTGCGCCATGCGCTGGAAACGAGACGCCATGTCGACGCTGCGATCGAGCCTGATTATGGGCACGTGCGCGGCGATTATGGGCGCGGGCGCCGCGATTATGGGCGCGCGCGCCGCGGCGGCCGGCTGACTCCGTGACCGCGCCCGATTATCGCATCATCGACATCAAGCTCGACGAACGCACGATCCTGTGGCGCAACGCCGATGTCGAGCAGGAACGCCGCGTCGCCATCTTCGACCTGCTCGAAGGCAATGTCTTCGCGCCGCTCGCCGCCGACGAACATGGCTGTCACGGCCCCTATAAGGTCATGCTCGGGGTCGAGGAAGGCCGGCTGACCGTCGCCATCGCCGCGGCGGACGACCGAATGCTGGAAAGCTTCGTGCTGCCATTGGCGCCATTCCGCCGCACCGTGCGCGATTATTTCGCCATCTGCGACAGCTATTACCAAGCCATCCGCCAGGCGACGCCATCACAGATCGAAACCATCGACATGGCCCGCCGCGCCATCCACAACGACGCCGCCGAAGCCTTGAAGGACCGGCTCGAAGCCAAGGTGAGCGTCGATTTCGACACGGCGCGCCGGCTGTTCACGCTGATCTGCGTTCTCCATATCCGGGGCTGAAGCCACCGGGCGGCGAACAGAGTTGGCAAGATGGGCTTCGGCATCGCTATACAGGGCAGTGATTCCCGAGCGGTGCGCGCACAGGCGCAGCGCGGGGACAATGCGTGACGAATTCTTGAACAGGGCAAGCTCGAATGGCCGTACTTTCGGATCGCTGGATACGCGAACAGGCGCTCGCCACGGGCATGATCGAACCGTTTGTCGACCGGCAGCAACGCGACGGCGTCATCAGCTATGGGCTTTCCTCCTATGGCTATGATGCGCGCGTGTCGGACGAGTTCAAGATTTTCACCAATGTCGATTCCGTAACCGTCGACCCCAAGGATTTTCACCCCGGCAGTTTTGTCGATCGCAAGACCGATTGCTGCATCATCCCGCCCAATAGTTTCGCGCTGGCCCGCACCGTCGAATATTTCCGCGTGCCGCGCGACGTGTTGGTCATCTGCCTCGGAAAATCGACCTATGCCCGCTGTGGCATCATCGTCAACGTGACGCCGCTGGAGCCGGGCTGGGAAGGCCATGTGACGCTGGAATTTTCCAACACGACGCCGCTGCCGGCGAAAATCTATGCCAATGAAGGCGCCTGCCAGTTCCTGTTTTTGCAAGGCAATGAACCCTGCGAGGTCAGCTATGCCGACCGGGCGGGCAAATATATGGGGCAAAAGGGCGTGACATTGCCCAAGCTTTAGGCTGGCTGTGGCGTCCGCGCCGCACACGCGCTAACACTCGCCAATGGACCAGATCGTCATTCGCGGTGGCCGCCCGCTCAAAGGCCGTATTCCCATCTCCGGTGCCAAGAACGCCGCGCTGACGCTGATGCCGTGCGCGCTGCTCACCGACGAGCCGTTGACGCTGCGCAACCTGCCGCGGCTGGCGGAT
>JANNJH010000468.1:0-1036 GCA_031405775.1 Sphingomonadales bacterium
GGAATCATCGTCAACGTGACGCCGCTGGAGCCGGGCTGGGAAGGCCATGTGACGCTGGAGTTCTCGAACACGACGCCGCTGCCGGCGAAAATCTATGCCAATGAAGGCGCTTGCCAGTTCTTGTTCCTGCAAGGCAACGAACCCTGCGAAGTCAGCTATGCCGACCGGGCGGGCAAATATATGGGGCAGCGCGGCGTGACGCTGCCCAAGCTTTAGTCTGGCCATGACCGACGATGAATTGTTAAAACGAATTAACGGTCTGAGCCGCTCGTCGGCGTCGGAGTTTGGTATCGGTAAACTCCTTGACCAGACTCACGGCGGATTTCTCGATGAGCGTGACTCCGTGCAGACGCTCGTACGTGAACTTCAATCACGGGGTCTTGCTTCACTGGTCGACCCCGAGTTCGAAGAGGGCGCCGATCCGCCGGACGTTATCGTTCGTTTCCCATCCGCCGAGAGCTGGGCCGTTGAGGTGACAGAACTCTGCTGCCAAGACGCAAGAAAGCTGAACGCGCAGATTCCGACAGAGCTCAGTCCGTCGGAACGCGGCTTGCGGCATGTTCATCGAGAGTGGTGTCTCGAAGACGCAAAGGAACTTCTGAAATCCCGCATCTCGAAAAAATCACAAACAATGGAACATACTGTTGGCAGACACGTTTTGTTGTGCGTCGTTTCAGATATGTTTTATGAACCACACTGCGCAGCATTGGCAATGTGCGGAATCGACCTCTGTACTTTTGCAGATGTCTGGTTGATGACTGGATATCACCCTGAAGGCCGTCAACTCTTTAGGCTAGAAGGGGTGTGCGAGCCAGCCGCATAACAGTTTAGGTCTTGGCGCTGGCGCTGCCAGTGGCGCCTTGCGACAACACGCGCTAACACCGTCATCATGGATCAGATCGTCATTCGCGGTGGCCGCCCGCTCAAAGGCCGTATTCCCATCTCCGGTGCCAAGAACGCCGCGCTGACGCTGATGCCGTGCGCGCTGCTCACCGACGAGCCGTTGACGCTGCGCAACCTGCCGCGGCTGGCGGAT
>JANNJH010000469.1:0-1499 GCA_031405775.1 Sphingomonadales bacterium
GGCAGTTCGCCGTTCGTCATCGCCAGCGCAACCTTGATCAAGCCAGCGATGCCCGCCGCCGTATCGGTATGGCCGATATTGCCCTTCACCGAACCGATGGCGCAGTAACCGATTTCATCGGTGCTCCGCCGAAACGCCTGGGTCAGTGCCGCGACCTCGATCGGATCGCCGACGGGCGTCCCGGTGCCATGCGCTTCGACATAGGTGATGGTTTCGACCGGCACATCGGCGATCGCCAGTGCCTCGGTGATCGCATGCGCCTGCCCGTCGACGCTGGGCGCGAGATAACCGACCTTTCCGGCGCCATCATTGTTGACCGCCGAGCCCCGGATGACGGCATAGATATGGTCGTCATCGGCCAGTGCATCGGCAAGCCGGCGCAGCACCACGGCACCGACGCCGCTGCCGAACACCGTGCCCTGCGCCTGTTCATCAAAGGCTCGGCAATGCCCGTCGGGCGAAAGAATGCCGCCGTCCTGATGCAGATAGCCCTGCCGGTGCGGCAATTCGATGGTCGAACCGCCGGCCAGCGCCATGTCGCATTCGCGGTTGAGCAGGCTTTGCACGGCCATATGGATCGCCACCAGCGATGTCGAACAGGCCGTCTGGACGTTGACGCTCGGACCCTTGAGATTGAGCAGGTACGAAACGCGGGTGGTCAGGAAATCCTTGTCGTTGCCGGTATGACGCAGCAGGAACAGGCCGACGGAATCGACCAGTTTCGGGTTGGTCAGCAGGTTGAACGGCATATAGGCGCTGAAGCCCGAACCGGCGAACACCGCGATCGCACCCGGAAAACGCTCCGGCGGATGCGCCGAATTCTCGATCGCCTCCCATGCGCATTCCAGGAACTGCCGATGCTGCGGGTCCATGATCGCCGCCTCGCGCGGGCTCAGCCCGAAAAAACCGGCGTCGAACATCTCCATGTCGGGCAGCGGGGCGCTGGCCTTTACATAGTTCGGGTTCTTGATGAGCGCCGGGCTGACTCCGGCGGCGATCAACGCCTCGTCATCGAGCGTCACGATCGATTCGACGCCATTGCGCAGGTTCTGCCAATAGGCGTCTATATCCGACGCGCCGGCAAAGCGACCGGCCATGCCGATGATGGCGATACTGTTGTCGAGCCCGGTCATCGCAGGATCGAACCCGTCCTGTGGCTGGAACATCGTCATGTCCTTTCGCTGACGGCGACGGGGGCGGGGGCGGGGGCGAAACCTGTGCGCCGACGGTTCATCGCCGCTCGCCGGTCCTGCGCCCGGCTTTGACCCAGCTCGACGGCGCTGTTGTCCTCGTGGTCGCTGCCGAGCCGGGAACTGAGCGCGCGGATCGTCGGGTAACGGAAGATATCGGTGATCGACAGGCCCTGGCCGATGCTCGAAACCAGCTGGCGATGGACCTGCACGGCGAGAAGCGAATGGCCCCCCAGATCGAAGAAATTGTCGGATACGCCGACGCTGGGAAGCTTCAGGACGTCGCGCCACACCGCGGCGATCTGTTCC
>JANNJH010000470.1:0-2294 GCA_031405775.1 Sphingomonadales bacterium
GATCCGCTGCCAGGAGCCGTCACAGGCAAGCCGCTGCTCACCGGCGCGAACGATCAGCCATTGTCCGGTAAAGGCCTCGCAAAGCGCCATCGCGGTTCGGATGAACCCGGTAATCACCGCATCTACATCGTCACGCTCAAGCCGCAGATAGGCCTTGCACTCGGCCAGGCTGACCGCCATCTCGCCATTCTCGATTGAGATCGCCTGCCCTGCCATCACCGATCCTCCACGCGCAGCACCAGCATCCGTTCATCGCTTCGGCTGTCGGAAAAATTTACCGTATTGGTTATATGATAAAGGCAACCGGGCAGCCCGCCAGACAGCGTCGCCACCGTCCCGCCAGCGGTGATCGAATTCGCCTCGACACTGACCGCGCCGGCGCCATCGGGAGCCACGTGCCAAACCGATGTGGTTATCGTTTGGCCAACAAGATACCCGGCCGACCAATCGATCGCATAATCGATCGTCGCCGCCGGATCCTTTACAAAGATCGCCACGGATCATCCTTTCCTGTTCGGCGCCGCCATCCCGGCGCCATCGCCGCCGATCGATCAGAGCCATTGCCCGAAGTCCGGCGATCGCCCGACAGCGCGACCCGTCATCGACACACCAGGCGCCGCCAGACTCCGATCGAGCGCATTTCCGGGATGGAAATTCGCCGCTGCCGGACGGCGCCTGACCCGGTCAGACCGGCGTCGCGATTTCGATGCTCCAGCCGGCGATGCTCACCACGCCGCCGGTGACGAGCGCCTGCGCCGGGCAGGTTGTGACGTAAAGCAGACGCGACCCCGCAACATCGAGCAGCGCGACATGATCGGCCGTCGCCGCGGCCAGCACGGCAAGCCCCGAGCGCGCGGCGATGCTGACCTTTCGGCCCGAGATGTCGCCTGCCGCCAGGGTGAAATCCGCCGTCGTCAGCACGGCCTCGGCCAAGCGTCCGGCAAAGGCCGCAGCATAGGTCGCCGGTTCACCATTCAGCGCCACCATGCGCGTCGCGGAACGCACGATGTTGAGGCTGCCGTCGAAAACGTCGGTGCTGGCAAATTTTCCCATATCAACTCTCCTGTCTGCTTCAGTTTACAAAAAGAATTCGCGGATCGGCGCGGATCGCCAGGGTCAGGAGCGCGGCAGCCGCGCCATCGGACAGCATCAGCGTCATGTCCGATGTCAGCGACAGCCGGCCATTCCCCGGCTGCAGAATCGCCGCCAGGTCCGTTGCCTCGATCGCCGGCGCGCTTGCCGCCATTCCGAGCGTCGCCGAGATCGGCGTAACCACGGTGCGCCAGGTCAGCAGCGAAGTCGCGGCGCTGGTCGACATCAGCGCGGCAGCGGCAACCAGGGTCGTGGTCCAGCCGATTATTGACGCGCCGGTCGCAAGCGCATTTCGTGCTGCAAGCGGCGCCATCGGCAACACCAGTCCGAACACGCTGGCCGCGGCGTGTTGCGCTTGCCGCGTGCCCGCCGGCGCCATCGGCAACACCAGGCCAAAAACGCTGGCGGCCGATCGATGCGCTTGCCGCGCGCCCGCCGGCGCCAGATTGGGGACGCTGGCCTCGATCGCGCCGGCGGCACCGCCAACCAGTCGCGCCGTGCCGGCAAAGTCGCGATCGGAGTTGCCGCGCACCACCCGGCCAAGAAACACCGATCCCGCGACCGGCGTGTAATCGCCGCCGCCCAGATCATTCCCGGCCTCCGACCTGTCGTTCGTCCAACCGGGCGTCGTCGCCACCGCATATTGGTCGCCGCGCAGCCCCGAAAATTCGCGCCGGAAATTGGCGATCGTCCCCTTGCGGCTGCAATCGACATGGCCCTCCATGCCGGTGCCAAAATGCGTCGACCATGCACCGATCGCGATCGGCCGATAGCCGGTCGGGCTGGGCACAGCCCCCGCCGTTCGCACCGAAAGCGTCGTCGGGTCGTTGAAATCATCGTGCTTCGAGGCGTTGCGATCGGTGGCATTATTGGCGTGGCGGATGCGCGTCGCGATATTGGTCTGGGTGTTGGTATCGGCGACCGTCACCGGCACCGGGTCGGAATAAAAGGCGTTATAGCCCGAACCCGCAACCGTATTGCCTTCGATGATGATGTCGGTCATCTCAAAGCTGCCGCTCTCGCCGAATGAGAACTGCGTGTCGGTGGTCGGGGTCACGCCGCCGGTGCCGCTGATGCGCTCGATGACGTTGTTGAGGATGACCTGTCGGCGATGGCTTGGCAGCGTCGTTCCTGCCAGCGCGGCGGGTGCGGCGTTCTGCACCCAACCGGCGTAACGTAGGCTGCGCCCGTCGTTATAGGCA
>JANNJH010000471.1:0-5001 GCA_031405775.1 Sphingomonadales bacterium
CCGTCGTCGAAGGCGCGGGCGCGGCTGGGCTCGCAGCGGTGCTGGCGCATCGCGACATGTTCGCCGGCCGCAAAGTCGGGATTGTCCTGTCTGGCGGCAACATCGACACCCGGCTGCTCGCCAATGTGCTGCTGCGCGAACTGGCGCGCTCGGGTCGGCTGGCGCGGCTGCGCATCCGCCTCAAGGATCGGCCGGGCCAGCTTTTCGAAGTCGCGCGCATCTTTGATCAGCAGCAGGTCAACATCCTCGAAGTCTATCACCAGCGGGTGTTCACCAACCTGCCGGCCAAGGGCCTGATCACCGATATCGAATGCGAAACCCGCGACCGCGACCACCTTGATCGCCTGGTCGAAGCGCTGCGCGCCTCGGGCTATGAAGTCCGCATGATCGAACTCGATTAACCAAAATTAACTATTAATTAGGCTATGGTCATTCCCCCCGCTGCCGCATTAGAATGACACCGGCACGGCATCCGGAGAGGGGAGCTTTGTGACGGACCAGAGCTATCGATTCCCGCGATTCTTCGTGACCGCGCCGGCGCCCTGCCCCTATGTGGCGGGCCGGACCGAGCGCAAGGTCTTTGCCGAGCTCAAGGGCGATGACTCGGCCGAGATGAACGAAGCGCTCGGCCGCATCGGCTTCCGGCGCAGCCAGAACGTCGTCTATCGCCCAAGCTGCGACTTCTGCCAGGCCTGCATCTCGGTCCGCGTCATGGCGCCGGTCTTCAAGGCCTCGACCAGCCAGAAAAAGCTGTTCAAGCGCCACGCCGACCTTGAAGTCCATGCCTGCGAGCCTTGGTCGACCGAGGAGCAATGGGCGTTGCTGCGACGCTACCTCGCGGCGCGCCACCCGGTCGGCGGCATGGCGGCGATGGACGGGCATGATTACGCCGACATGGTCGAACAATCGCCGGTCGATACCGTTGTCGTCGAATATCGCGAGCCCTCGGTCGATGGCCGCCCCGGCAAGCTTGTCGGCTGCTGCCTGACCGACAAGCAATCCGATGGCCTGTCGATGATCTACAGCTTCTACGATACCGAAAGCCAAAGCCGCCACGGCCTCGGCAATTTCATCATCCTCGATCATATCGCCCGCGCCGGCCGCGCCGGGCTGCCCTATGTCTATCTCGGCTATTGGATCGATGAGTGCGAGCGCATGGCCTATAAAAAAAGCTTCCAGCCCGCCGAAGCGCTGATCGCCGGCGTCTGGAAGCCGATGGACTGCGGTTAACCGAGCCCGCGTGCCATCAGATCCGCCGTCGACGCATCAAACCCGCCCACCCCGCCGGCCATCACCGCGGTCGCCATCTCCTTGCCGAGTTCGACCCCCATCTGGTCGAACGGGTTGATCCCCATCACCACCGCCGCGACAAACGTCCGATGTTCATAAAACGCCAGCAGCGCCCCCAGCGTCGCCGGATCGAGCCGATCCAACAGCAACGTCGCCGACGGCCGGTTGCCCGCAAATTGCTTGGCCGCCGCCAGCCGCGCATCGCCGCCGGTCAGCGCCAGCGCCTCCGCCAGCGTCCGCCCGCGCATCAGCGCCGCGCCCTGCGCAAAACAGTTCGCCAGCAATTGCCGATGGTGCGTCGCCGGCAGATGATGCCCCGGCGTACGCACCGCGACGAACTCCACCGGCCCGACCACCGTGCCCTGGTGGAGCAGCTGGAACACCGCATGCTGGGCATCGGTGCCGGTGCCGCCCCAGGTCACCGCTGCCGTTGGACCCGCCACCGGCACGCCATCGCGCGTCACGCTCTTGCCGTTGCTCTCCATCTCGAGCTGCTGGAGGAACGATGGCAGCAGCCGCAGCCGCTCGTCATAGGCGAACACGCCGCGCACCGGCTGGCGCTGGTATCGCGCCGCCCAGACATCGAGCAGCCCGGCGAGCAGCGGCGCATTGCCATGGGCGTCGGCATCGCGGAAATGCGCGTCCATCGCCGCCGCGCCGCGCAATAGCGCCTGCCACGCCGCCCAGCCACAGCGCAGCGCGAACGGCAGCCCGACCGCCGACCACAGCGAGTAGCGCCCACCGACGGTCTCGGCGAACGGCAGCACCGCATCCGCGCCCCAGTCCCGCGCCTTGGCGGGCGCCGCGGTCACCGCGATCGTGCGGCCACGCGGATCGGCGACGCCCGCCGCCGCCAGCCAGTCCAGCGCCGTCGCGGCGTTGGTCATCGTCTCGGTGGTGGTAAAGGTCTTTGACACGATGACGATGCGGGTGCGCAGCGGGTCACACGCCGCCATCGCCCGCGCCAACGCCTCGCCATCGATATTGGCGACGACATGGACACGCGGGCCGTCTCCATCGCGCCCCAGCGCATCGAGCAGCAGCGCCGGCCCCAGCGCCGATCCGCCGATGCCGATGTGGAGGACGTCGGTCACATCGGCGCCGCGGATCGCTTCGACCAGAACCCGCATTTCGGCATGGCCCCGCGCGGCGGCTTGATTGTCGGCGGCGCACCCCATGCCGCGCTCGGCGATGTGCGTCGCGGCGCGGGCTTCGGTTGGGTTGACGATGGCGCCGGCGAACATGCGGCCGCGCCAGTCGCTGACATCGGCCTCGATCGCCAGCCCGTGCAGCACCCCGAGCACTTGCGCGCTGGCTGACAATTTCGAAAAATCGAAGCGAATCCCGGCGACATCGATCCCCATCCGCATCAGCCGGTCGGGCTCGGCATCGAACAACGCCGCGATCGGCGGGGTGTCGGCAAGCGCCGAAAGCTGGGCATCCATACTGGTCATCCCGCCATCTTGCCGCAAAGCCATGACGTATGAAAGTCGCGCGCCGATCGCCCTGCCCGCAACCCTGCCCCCATCGGCCCGCCAGATGCAGCTTGACCCCGCGCCCGCCGCGCGTCACGCCCCACCGGCAATGACGTCGACCCTTTCCCCAACCGCACGCGCCGCGCATCTGGCGCGGACCGAACGCCAGAAGGCGGCGCTCGGTCGTGCCGTGCGGCTGGTGCTGACGGCGGTGCTGGTGGCGCTGGGGCTGCGCGCCTTTGTCTATCAACCTTTCAACATTCCGTCGAAATCGATGCTGCCGCGGCTGCTTGTTGGCGATTATCTTTTCGTCGCCAAATGGCCCTATGGCATCGGCCGCTATTCGCTGCCGCTCGGGCTGCCGCTGTTCCAGGGCCTGATCGGCGGCAGCTTGCCGGAACGCGGCGACATCATCGTCTTCAAGAGCCCGCGCGACAACCGCACCGATTTCATCAAGCGCGTCATCGGCCTGCCCGGCGACAGCGTCGCCATGAAGTCCGGCACGGTGATGCTCAACGGCGTCGCCATCCCCAAGCGCCGCCGCGCCGATTTCAGCATCGCCGCCGACGCCGAATCTTGCAATTCCGGCCCGGGTCGGCCCGATTTCCGCGCCCGCGACGCCGCCGGCCATAGCATCTGCCGCTATCCAGCGTTCACCGAGACGCTGCCGGGCGGGCGAAGCTTCGCCGTCATCGACCAGATCGCCAACGATATTCGTGACGATATGGCGCCGGTGGTGGTGCCGCCGGGCCAAGTCTTTGTGCTTGGCGACAATCGCGACGATTCGGCCGACAGCCGCTTCAGCATCAATGAAGGCGGCGTCGGGCTGGTGCCGATCGGCAACATCATCGGCCGCGCCGACCGCATCCTGTTCTCGATCGCGCCCGGCGCGCAGATGTCGCAACCGGGCAAGTGGAGCGCCGCGCTGCGCCGCGACCGCATCGGGAACGCGTTGTGAGCCGACGCCTCGGCAGCGCATTGTGAGCCACAGCGACGCCGAACTCGCCGAATGGGGACGCACGCGGCTCGGCCATGACTTCAAGGACATCACCCTCGTCCGCCGGGCGCTGACCCACAGCAGCGCCGCGCAAGGGCCCAACAGCTATCAACGCCTCGAATTTCTCGGTGATCGCGTCCTTGGTTGCGCCGTCGCCGCCTGGCTCTATGCCGCGCATGACGAAGCCGAAGGCCGGCTGACGGCACGCCTCCACGCGCTTGTCGAAGGCGGCGCCAACGCCGAGGTGGCGCGCGCATTGGGCGTTCCCGAACGACTGATCATCGAAACCAACGCTCGCGCCAAGGGGCTGCACCAGTCCGACAATGTCCTCGGCGATGTCGCCGAAGCGCTGGTCGCGGCGCTCTACCTCGATGGCGGCTGGGCCATTGCCGATAGTTTTGTGCGGCGCGAATGGGCGCGGCTGCTGGAGGACGGCCCGCGGTTGCTCGTCGATCCGAAATCACGATTGCAGGAATGGGCGCTGAAACGCCGGCGCGGCATGCCTATATATGTCGTCGTCGATCGACAGGGGCCGGACCATGCACCGCGCTTCACGGTCGAAGCCCAGCTGCGCGGCGAGGAATCGGCGCGGGGCGAAGGCGCCAACAAACAGGAAGCCGAAAAGGCTGCAGCCACAAATCTCCTTGGCGCGCTGCTCGCAAAGGTCGCAAAATGACACAAGATATTTCCCCCATCACGGTTGCACCCGAAACGCGCTGCGGCTCCGTCGCCATCGTCGGCGCGCCGAATGCCGGCAAATCCACCCTCGTCAACGCGCTTGTCGGCCAGAAGGTCGCGATCGTTTCGGCCAAGGTGCAAACGACGCGGACCCGGCTGATCGGCATCGCCACCGAGGGCGCGTCGCAGCTGTTGCTCATCGACACGCCTGGCATCTTCGCGCCGCGCCGCCGGCTCGACCGCGCCATGGTCCGCGCCGCGTGGGAGGGGGCGGAGGGCGCCGACCTGATCGCCTTTGTCGTCGATGCCAAGACCGGCTTTCGTGATGATGCGACCGCGATCCTTGAATCGTTGCAGAACCGCCCGGAACCCAAGCTGCTGGTACTCAACAAGGTCGATATCACCGCGAAAACCCGGCTGCTGGAACTCGCCGCCCACGCCAATGCGTTCGCCGCCTTCACCGAAACCTATTTCGTTTCGGCCGGCACCGGTGACGGCATCGCCGAACTGAAGACCGCCTTTGCCGACGCCATGCCTGTCGGCCCCTGGCATGTCCCCGAA
>JANNJH010000472.1:0-1238 GCA_031405775.1 Sphingomonadales bacterium
GCTCGCCGCATGTCGACAAGAAGAGCCGCGAACAGTTCGAAGTTCGCACCTACAAGCGGCTCCTCGACATCGTTGATCCCACGCCGCAAACGGTGGACGCGCTGATGAAGCTCGATCTGGCCGCCGGTGTCGATGTGGAAATCAAGCTGGGCAAGTAAGTCCGACAAAAATACGCGGAGCGAAATTTGGCCCGGATCCCCGGGCTGCCACGCCCCCGACCTGTCAAAGGAAGGGGGCCTCTGTTAAGAAAGGAATTGGTCATGCGCACAGGCGTAATCGCGAAGAAGATGGGGATGACGCGGGTTTTCCGCGATGATGGCCGGCACGTCCCGGTCACTGTCCTCGCTCTCGAGAACAACCAGGTTATCTCTGTCCGCACTGCTGACAACGACGGTTATGTCGCTGTTCAGCTTGGTGCCGGCACCAAGAAGGCCAAGAACACCACCAAGCCAGAACGCGGCCATTTCGGCAAAGCCGAAGTCGAGCCCAAAGCCAAGGTCGCCGAGTTCCGCGTGTCGGAAGACGCTTTGCTGGAAACCGGCGCGACCATCTCTGCCGACCATTTCGTTGCTGGCCAGCTCGTCGACGTCACCGGCGTGACGCAGGGCAAGGGCTTTCAGGGCGGCATGAAGCGCTGGGGCTTCGGCGGTTTGCGCGCCACCCACGGCGTCTCGGTCTCGCACCGTTCGCTGGGTTCGACGGGTCAGCGCCAGGACCCGGGCAAGGTCTTCAAGGGCAAGAAGATGGCCGGCCATATGGGCGACCGTCAACGCACCCAGCAAAATCTCGAAGTCGTCCGCACTGACGTTGCGCGCGGCCTTATCTTCGTCAAGGGCTCGGTTCCGGGCCACAAGGGTAGCTGGCTGACCGTCAAGGACGCTGTCAAGGGCCCGCGCCCTGAAGCTGCACCGTATCCGGCGTCGCTCAAGCGCGAAGCTGTTGCGGCTGCGCCGGTTGTGGACGCGGCTCCCGCCCCCGAAGCTGTCAGCGAGGAGGCATAAGCCATGAACCTTGAAGTCAAAACCCTCGCCGCCGCCGCCAGCGGCAGCATCGAGCTCGACGAAAACGTCTTCGGCAAGCCGGCGCGCGTCGATATCCTGCACCGCGTTGTCACCTGGCAGCTCGAAAAGCGTCGCGGCACTGCCCGCGGGAAGACGCGGTCGTGGGTGCGCGTGTCGAGGATCGCGACGCGCGCGCCCACAGCCTCCCAGCAGCCGCGCACGAGGTCGACCGCGTCC
>JANNJH010000473.1:0-14783 GCA_031405775.1 Sphingomonadales bacterium
TCGCCGTCGAAGCGCAAAAACTGCTGGGCATTTCGCTTGAAGGCAGCGTCGGATGATGGCGCGCCGGGCATCATCGGTGATGATCCGCGATGGCGGCATTGGCGCTTCGAATCAGGGAATTTTCGCAAAAGCGCCGAAACGCACCGAGTCCACTCTGGAAGGAACGACGTGATGAAACGGGTTCTCGCATTGACGGCGCTGCTGGCGCTGGCGGCGTGCGAAGCGCCGAAGTCGCGGCCGGATACGGCGGGCCAGGCGTCGCGCGGCGAAGTCGATACGGCGACGAAAACCTATGGCGAGTGCATCAGCACCAAGGCCGACACCCTGCCCGTGAAGGACGAGGCGGCGGGTTCGCTGGCGCTCGACATCCTGAAAATGTGCAAGCCCGAACGCGACGACCTGACAACGAAGGTCGCGGCCTTCCACAAGCTGGGCAACCCCAAGGAAAGCGACGCGCGCGCCGATGCGGTCGCCGAGGCATCGGTGCTGAGCGTCGACGATGAAGCGCGACGCGCGGCGGTAGTCACCATTATCAAGCGCCAGGGCCTATCGCCGGGCGCAAGCAACGGGACGAGCAAATAGTGCTGATAATCGACAATCTTCATGCCGGCATCGATGGCAAGACCATCCTCAACGGCCTGTCGCTGACGGTCAATGCCGGCGAGGTCCATGCCATCATGGGGCCGAACGGCGCCGGCAAATCGACGCTGTCCTATGTGCTGGCGGGGCGTGCCGGTTATGACGTCACCGGCGGTTCGGTGACCTTCATGGGCAAGGATTTGCTGGCGCTGGCGCCGCATGAACGCGCCGCGGCGGGGGTCTTCCTCGGGATGCAATATCCGGTCGAGATCCCCGGCGTTTCCAACCTGATGTTCCTGCGCACCGCGCTGAATGCCCAGCGCGTATTGCGGGGTGAAAAGCCAGCCTCGGGCGCCGAGTTCATGAAGCTCGTCAAGGCGGCGGCGGCGGACCTTGGCCTGCCGTATGAGATGCTCAAGCGCTCGGTGAACCAGGGCTTTTCGGGCGGCGAGAAAAAGCGCAACGAAATGGTCCAGATGGCGGTGCTCGAACCCAGGCTGGCGGTGCTCGACGAGACCGACAGCGGCCTTGATATCGATGCGCTGCGGGTGGTTTCGGATGGCATCAACAAGATGCGCTCGCCCGAGCGCGCGACATTGCTGATCACCCATTACCAGCGGCTGCTCGATTATGTCGTGCCGGATTTCGTCCATGTGCTCGTTGCCGGGCGGATCGTGCGGACGGGTGGCCCGGAACTGGCGCATATCCTCGAAGCCTATGGCTATGTGAGCATCGCCGCATGACAGCGCTTGCGCCTGTGATGTCGGCGCTGCCGAGCCGCAAGGACGAGGCCTGGCGCTACAGCGACCTCGCGGCGCTGGGCGAAGTGTGGCCGCAGGCGGTCGCGGCGGAGCGGAGCGTCACGGTTGCGGCTGGCGAGGCCGGACGGCTCGATGAGGTTCTGACGGGCAGCGGCTGGCTGAACGACCGGGTCGTGGTTGCGGTCGGCGCCGGGGCGAGCCTGACCGGGTTCATCGACCAGGGCCGCGACGCCGATACGGTGACGACGCAAAGCTATGAAATCACGCTGGAGGCGGGCGCCCGCGCCAATATCGTCATCGTCAACCATGGCGGGCGCTTCGGGCGGATCGCGCTCGATGTGGCGCTGCACGATGGCGCGGATTTCAACCTCGGCGGCGTCATCATCGGCGGTGGCGCGCAGACTCTGGAGATCGTCACGACGGTCCGCCACCTCGGGCCGGGCGCGACCAGCCGGCAGGTGATACGCTGCGTCGTCGGCGGGCGCGCGGTTGGATCGTATCTTGGCAAGGTGGCGGTGGCGCGCGCCGGGCAGAAGACCGATGCGGCGCAAAGCTTCAAGGCGTTGCTGTTGGGGCGCGGCGCGACGGCCAATGCCAAGCCCGAGCTGGAGATTTTCGCCGATGACGTCAAATGCGCGCATGGCGCGACGGTCGGCGAGCTCGACAAGAATGCGCTGTTCTACCTCGAAAGCCGCGGCGTCCCGCCGGTCGAGGCGCAGGCGCTGCTGACGCGGGCGTTTCTTTCGGATGCGCTGGCGGGGATCGCCGACGACGACGCGCGCGAGGCCGCCGAGGCGCGGGTGACGGCCCTGCTTGAAGCGGCGTCATGACGGCGCAGGCAACCCCGCTCGATGCCCCGGTCGCCGCCAGCCGCAAGGCCGATTTTCCCGGCCTTGCGGGCAATTGGGCCTATCTCGATACCGCGGCGACGGCGCAAAAACCGCAGGCGGTGATCGACGCCATCACACGCGCCTATGGCCCGGATTATGCCACGGTGCATCGCGGCGTTTACGAACGATCGGCGACGATGACGATGCGCTTCGAGGACGCCCGCGACAAGGTGGCGCGCTTCATCGGCGCCGCTTCCGCCAACGAAATCGTCTTTGTGCGCGGCGCCACCGAGGGCATCAACCTTGTTGCCAACAGCTGGGGCAATCGCTTGCAGGCGGGTGATCGCGTGCTGTTGTCGGCGCTGGAACATCACAGCAATATCGTGCCGTGGCAGTTGCTGCGCGACCGCACGGGGATCGAAATCGACGTCGCGCCGCTGACCGACGACGGTCGTATCGACGAGGACGCGCTGGAGGCGTTGCTGACGCCGCGCACGAAACTGGTCAGCATCGCGCATGTCTCGAACGTTCTGGGCTGCGTCGCCGATGTGGCGCGGATCGCCCGCGCCGCGCATGGCGTCGGGGCGCTGCTGATGGTCGATGGCTGCCAGGCGGTGCCACGGTTGGGCGTCGACGTGCAGGCGCTGGGCGCGGATTTCTACGTGTTTTCGGGGCACAAGCTATATGGCCCGACCGGGATCGGCGTGCTGTGGGCGCGGGCCGACATCCTCGAATCGATGCCGCCGTGGCAGGGCGGCGGGTCGATGATCGCGACGGTCAGCTTCGAGAAAACCACCTATGCACCGCCGCCGCAGCGTTTCGAGGCCGGGACGCCGCACATCACCGGGGTGATGGGGCTGGCGGCGGCGATCGACTATGTCGAAGCCATCGGGCTCGATGTCATCGCGGCGCATGAGGCGGCGCTGGTGTCGGCGGCGCGGACGGCGCTGGGGCGGATCAATTCGGTGCGGCTGTTCGGGCCGGCGGATTCGGCCGGAATCCTGTCTTTCGCCATCGACGGGGTGCATCCGCACGACATCGGCACCATATTGGACGAGAGCGGCGTCGCCATCCGCGCCGGGCATCATTGCGCCCAGCCATTGATGGCGGTGCTCGGCGTGCCGGCGACGGCGCGGGCGAGCTTTGGCCTTTACAACGACCTCGACGATGTCGCGCGGCTCGCCGCCGGGATCGAACGGGTGACCCGGATATTCGGGTCTGCGGGGAACAACGGATGAGCGAACGCAGTTTTTCGGTCGAGGAAGTCAGCGAGGCCGCGCCGGTGGCCAAGGCGCCGCCGTTGCGCGCGCATGAGGAGCGGAGCCCCGATTATCTCGAGGGCTTCCTCGCCAAGACGCCCGACAAGGTGCCGGCCGAAGCGCCGGGGGGATCGCTGTATGACGAGGTCATCCTCGCGCTGCGGCAGATTTTCGATCCCGAGATCCCGGTCAATATCTATGACCTTGGGCTGATCTATGGCGTCGAGATCGACGAAGGCCATGCCGTGGTGACGATGACGCTGACGACGCCGAACTGCCCGGTCGCCGAAACCATGCCCGGTGAAGTCGAGATGCGGGTGATGAGCGTGCCGGGAATCGCCTCGGCCGAAGTCGCGCTGGTCTGGGACCCGCCATGGGATCCGGGCAAGATGAGCGACGAAGCCAAGCTTGAGATGGGAATGTTGTGATGGAGACGACCACAGTTCGTCGCCCGCGCCCGGCACCGATCACGGTGACCGAGGATGCGGCGCGCCGTATCGCCGAGATCATCGCCAAGGCGCCGACGCCGGCCGCCGGGGTGCGGTTGACGACGCCGAAGCGCGGCTGTTCGGGGCTGGCCTATAGCCTGGATTATGTCACCGAGGCCCAGCCGGGCGACGAGGCCGTGCCGACTCCGGGAGGCACGCTGTTCATCGATGGCGGCGCGCTGATGTATCTGATCGGCAGCCGCATGGACTGGAAGGAAGACGATTTCGCCGCGGGGTTCGTCTTCGAAAATCCCAATTCGAAGGGCAGCTGCGGCTGCGGCGAAAGCTTCACGGTTTGACGGCGCCGACCTCCCGTTGGCTGGTGCTGCCGCTGGCGATGGCGCTGGCTGGCTGCGTCAGCACGGCGGTGGCGATCGTCAAGGCGCCGTTTCAGGTTGCCGGCGCCGGGGTCGACGTCGCCAGCTCCGGCGTCGACATGATGACGACGAGCCAGGCCGAAGCCGACCGCAACCGCGGGCGCGCAATCCGCAGGCAGGAAGACGCCGAGGCGAAGGCCGACAGGCGGGCCGAGAAGGAACGCCGCAAGGCCGAGCGGGAAGCGGCGGAATAAGCGTCGCTTTCAGTCGTCGGGGCCAAGGCGCGGGTCGAGATCACGCGGGCGCACGAATTGCGTCAGGGTGGCGTGGCCGCCGTCGATCTTCGACCAACGCTTGATGTCGAGATCGAGCTTGGCGATGGTGGCGGTGGGATATTTCAGCTCGACTTGATCGCGCCAGCGCCCGCCCGGCGGCACCAGTCCGAGCAACAGATCCTCGAGCCCGGGGTTGTGGCCGACCAGCATGGCGTTGTGGTGGTGGTCGGCAAAGCCGGCGACGAGTTCGACCAGCGTTGCCGACGACGACAGATAGATGCGCTTTTCATAAATCGGCGCGAGGCGGGCGTTCATGCCGATCTCGACGCCGTCGATGGTCTGGCGGCAGCGCAGGGCGGGCGATGACGCGACATGGTCGAATTCGGGCATCTCGCCGCTGTCCTGCGCGGCGCGCAGCCATTGACCGATGCGGATCGCGGCGCGGCGGCCGCGATCGTTGAGCGGGCGGTCGAAATCGCGCAGCAACGGGTCGTCATAACCGGATTTCGCGTGGCGCAGCAAAGTCAGCGTTTTCACCCGCGCTCCCCCAGGATGCGGCCATCCGAATCACCATGGCGCGGTTCGGCCAGCGTCGTAAAGCCATCTTGTGCCGCGCCCGCCACGATGGCGACGGCTTCGTCAAGGCCGACGCGGTCGATCGGCGTCCCCGGCGGGAAGGCGGCGAGCAGCCGCGACGGCACCGCCGGCCCGATGAGCACGAAACAACCGCGATCATCGGCGCGGCGGATGAGCCGGCCGAACGCCTGCGCCAGCCGCCCCATGGTGACACGGTCGTCGTGCGCGGTGCCGCCGAGCGCGGCGCGGCGGGCGGCGTGGAGCACCGTCGGGCGCGGCCAGGGCACGCCCTCCATCACCACCAGCCGCAACGACGCGCCGGGAACATCGACACCATCCCTGAGGGCGTCGGTGCCGAGCAGCGAGGCGCGCGGTTCGGCGCGGAAGATATCGACGAGCGTGCCGGTCTCGATCGGATCGACATGCTGGGCATAAAGCGGTAGCCCGGCGCGGGCGAGCGGATCGGCGATGCGCGAATGCACCGCCCTTAACCGGGCGATGGCGGTGAACAGCCCCAATGTGCCACCGCCGGCGGCCTCGATCAGGCTGCGATAGGCATGCGCAAGCCCGGCCATGTCGCCGCGCTTGATATCGGTGACGATGATGACGCGGGCGTTTTGCGCATAATCAAAGGGGCTGGCAGCGGCGAAATGCTGCGGCGGCAGCATCAGGTGGCTGGCGCCGGTGCGGGCATCGGCATCGCTCCAACTGTCGTCGTCGGCATCCGCCTTGGCGGCATCAACATCGCCGCGCGACCGCAGCGTCGCCGAGGTGACGACCACGCCATGCGCCGGTTCGAGCACCGCACGCGCGAACGGCCGCATCGGATCGAGCCAGTGGCGATGGATGCCGATATCGAGCTCGCGGCCTTCGATCCGCGCCAGCGCGAACCAGTCGACAAAGGCCGCATCGGCGGCACCGCCGAGCCGCGCCAGCAGCCCGGTCCACGCGGCGATAGTCTCGCAGCGTTGCCGCAGGCCGGCGGCGGCGCCTTCGGTGCGGGCGCGGCCTGCCCCATCGAGCCAGTCGGGCGGATCATCGAGCAGCGCCTTCAACCGGCCCTCGAGCACCGCCATCGGCGCTGCCAGCGCGGCAAGGGCTTTTGCGGCGGCCGCGGCGGCATCGATGACGGCTGGCAGCACCTCGGCAACCTCGGTTTCGAGGCCATAGCCGGCGTCGGCGCTGGCCCCGCCTTGCGACCGCGCAACGCCTTCGGAGCGCGCGAAAACCTGCGTCCGCACGGCGGCGAGCAACGCTTCGATCGGGCCGTCGGGTTCGCCGCCGGCGACGCGTTGCAGCCAGGCTTCGGACGGCAGGATGCGCGCCGCGGCGATGACGCGGTCGATGGCGGCGGCGCCTTCGTCGTCATAACCGCTGAGTTCGGCAAGGCGCGCCGCCAGCCCTCGCCGCCGGCCGCGATTGGCGCGATCGGGACCCAGCAGCCAATGGCGCAGTTCGACCGCCTCGCGTCCCGAAAGCTCGACGGCGAAGGTGGCGTCGGCGGCGTCGAACAGATGATGGCCTTCATCGAAGACGACGCGGGTCATGCCGACGCCTTCGGCGCGCCCGCGCACCGCGTTGATCATCACCAGCGCATGGTTGGCGATCACCAGATCGGCCTGGGCGCTGGCCCGTGTGGCGCGTTCGATGAAGCAGATGCGGTAGTGCGGGCAGCCGGCATAGATGCATTCGCCGCGCCGGTCGGTAAGGCCCGAGAAGCTTGCGCGCCCGAACAGCGCCGGCAGCCAGCCGGGCAGGTCGCCGCCGACCATGTCGCCATCGCGGCTATATTGCGCCCAGCGCGCCGTCAGTTGCGCGAACACCGCGGCGCGGTTGGCAAAACCGCCCTGCACGGCGTCTTCGAGATTGAGCAGGCAGAGATAGTTTTCGCGGCCCTTGCGGACGACGACCTTGGCGCGCTTTTCCGCCGCGTCGGGATAGGCGCGCGCCGCTTCCTGGTCGAGCTGGCGTTGCAGCGCCTTGGTGAAGGTCGACAGCCACACCGTGCCTTGCGCCGCGTGCGCCCAGGCGCTGGCGGGGGCGAGATAGCCCAAAGTTTTGCCGATGCCGGTGCCGGCCTCGGCAAGCACCATGTTGGGCGATTGCGCGATGCGGCGCGGCTGGAAGGCGGCGCCGGCGGCATGGGCATAGGCGCGTTGTCCCTCGCGGCGTTCGGCGCCGTCGCCGAGCATGGCGTCGAGGCGCTGGTCGATCATGGCATTATCGAGCGTGATGGTGCGGGGCGCGGCGCGCGGCGGCGCTTCGTCCCATTTCGGCAGGGCCGTGAACACCGAGCGCTCGGGGCTTTCGGGTTTGCGGATGCGGCGGCTCAGCGCCGGTGCCCAGGCCCAGCGCTGGCGGCCGAGCGATTGCAGCGCGCCCCAGGCCCCATGGCGCTGCGCCCAGGCCGGATCATCGGCGGTATCGAGCAGCGCTGTGGCGGCACGGCCAAGGAAGCCGGCGTCGCTGTCGGCGGTCGGCGGGTCGATGCCGAGGGCGGCGGCGAGGCCGCGCGGCGTCGGCACGGCAAAGCGCGCAGGATGGATGAAGGCGAACAATTCCAGCAAATCGAGACCGGCGAGTTCGGGATAACCGATGCGGCTGGCGATGACCGGGGCGTTGAGCAGCAGGTGCGGCGTGTCGGCGGCGCGGCGGATGGCCTCGCCGCGTCCAACGGTCGTGGTGATGCCGTCGGGCGACGCGATCCACACCCCGGCGTGGGTGGCGGTGAGGGCGGGGAGGCCGTTCAACGCCCGTCTCCTGGACGTTGCGCGTCGCCCAAAGGCCGTGGGGCGGGCGACTCGCGGAACGAGCGGGCTCGGGGTGCGTTTGCTCCGGATAGGACGGGCTCCCCCACGCTCGGCTGGCGCCGAGTCGCCCTCCCCACAGCCGTTGGGCGACGCGCAGCGTCTACGGGGAGGGAGCCAAAGGGTTGCACCTTCGCGTTATCGTCGCCACAGACCATCGGCAAGGATTAGACGGAACAGATGAGCAACGCTACCGAACTTCGTGCCTCGGCACTCGAAAAGGCCGCTTTGGATAACAAGGCCTGGCCGTATGAGGAAGCGCGCAAGCTTTTGGCGCGCTATCCGCACGGCTTTCCCGAAAACGGCGTGATCTTCGAAACCGGCTATGGGCCGTCGGGGTTGCCGCATATCGGCACCTTTGGCGAAGTCGTGCGAACAACGATGGTGCGGCGGGCGTTCGAAACGCTGGCGCCGGGGGTCAAGACCCGGCTGATCGCGTTTTCGGACGACCTGGACGGGCTCCGCAAGGTTCCCGACGGGATTCCCAACCCCGACATGCTGCGCGCCAATCTGGGCAAGCCGCTGACGGTGGTGCCCGACCCGTTCGGGACGCATTCGAGCTTTGGGGCGCACAACAATGCCCGGTTGCGGGCGTTCCTCGATGGTTTCGGCTTCGATTATGAATTCCTGTCGTCGACCAAATGCTACACATCGGGGATGTTCGACGCGACCTTGTTGAAGGTGCTGGCGAACTATGACGCCGTCATCGATGTCATCCTGCCGACCCTGGGGGCCGAGCGCCGCGCCACCTATTCGCCGTTCCTGCCGATCGACCCGGTCAGCGGCATCGTCCTGCAGGTGCCGGTCATCGCACGCGATGTCGCGGCCGGCACGGTCAGCTATGTGCGCCCCGAAACCGGCGAGACGGTGACGGTGGCGGTGACCGGCGGCGGCTGCAAGTTGCAGTGGAAGGTCGATTGGGCGATGCGCTGGGTGGCGCTGGGCGTCGATTACGAGATGGCGGGCAAGGACCTGATCGATTCGGTGCTGCTGTCGGGGCGGATCACCCGCGTGCTGGGCGCGACGCCGCCGGCAGGGTTCAATTACGAACTCTTCCTCGATGCCGAGGGCCAGAAGATTTCCAAGTCGAAGGGCAACGGCCTGACGATCGAGGAATGGCTCGATTATGGCCCGCCCGAAAGCCTGGCGCTGTACATGTTCCAGAGCCCGCGCAAGGCCAAGCGGCTGCATTTCGACGTAATTCCGCGCGCCATCGACGAATATGGCGATTTTCTCGGCAAATACCCCGATCAGCCGATCGAACAGCAGCTCGGCAATCCGGTGCATCATGTCCATGAAGGCAAGCCGCCGGCGCACGAGCTGCCGATCAGTTTTTCGTTGCTGCTCAACCTGGCGTCGGTGGCGGCGACCGATGATCCGGCAAGGCTGTGGGCCTATGTGGCGCGGCAGGCGCCGGGCACCAGCAGCGACACCCATCCGGCGCTCGACCGGCTGGTCCATCATGCGGCGCGCTATGCTCGGGATTTCGTCGTGCCGGGTCTCAGGCGCCGGGCGCCGGGCGTGCGCGAGGCGGCGGCGCTCGCCGATCTCGACCGGCGGCTGGCGGCGGTGGGACCGGGGGCCGATGCCGAAAGCTATCAGTTCGAAGTCTATGAAGCCGGCAAGGCCGCCGGGTTCGACAATCTGCGTGACTGGTTCAAGGCGCTTTACGAAACCCTCATCGGTTCGTCGCAGGGACCGCGGATGGGCTCGTTTATCGCGCTTTATGGCCTTGATGAAACGCGGGCATTGATCGCGGGCGCGCTGGCCGGATCGGCGACGACAGCCTGAGAATGTCGATCGCCGCCGCCCCGGCGGTCGCCCTTCGCCGCGATCCAGTCATCGATCTTCTTTTCCAGAATCGCCATCGGCAGCGCCCCGGTCATCAGCACCTGTTCGTGGAAGCCCTTGATGTCGAATTTCGGCCCCAGCGCCTTTTCGGCCTTGGCGCGCAGCCGGGTGAAGGTCAGCTGGCCGAGCTTGTAAGCCAGCGCCTGCGACGGGATGGCGATGTAGCGTTCGACCTCCGCCGTCGCGTCGGTATTGCCCATGGCGCTATGGTCGAGCATGTATTTGATCGACTGGTCTCGGGTCCAACCCATTGCATGAATGCCGGTATCGACGACAAGCCGCATGGCGCGCAGCATCTCGTCGTCATAATGGCCCTGGAGTTGGTAGGGATCCTTGAACAGCCCAAGTTCCGGCCCGAGGCTTTCGGCATAAAGCGCCCAGCCTTCGACAAAGGCGGTGTTGCCGCCAAAGCGCTGGAATGGCGGCAGCGAGGTGTTTTCCTGCGCCAGACTGATCTGGAAATGATGGCCGGGGACGGCTTCGTGGAGGAACAGCGTCTCGATGCCCGGCGTCGTGCGCGACGGCAGGTCATAGGTGTTGAAGTAGAAGACGCCCGGGCGCGCGCCGTCGGGGGTGCCGCCCTGGTACGAGCCGCCGGCGTCGTTCTTTTCGCGGAACGCCGGGACCGGGCGGATTTCGAGCCCGGCCTTGGGAATCGCCGAGAACAGGATGGGCACCGCGGCGTCGACGCGCTTGCCGACATCATGGTAACGCTGGATCAGGTCTTCCTTCGACTTGGGCTGGAACCGCGGATCGATGCGGATAAAATCGAAGAATTGCTTGAGGTTGCCCTTGTAGCCGACCTGTTCCTTGACCTTTTCCATGCCCTTGGTGATGCGCGCCACCTCGGACAGGCCAAGCGCGTGGATCTGTGCGGCGGTCATCTCGGTCGTCGTCGTGCTGGCGATCAGATATTTGTAAAGATTGGCGCCGCCGGGCATTTGCGCCAGGCCGATGCTGTCGCGCGCCACCGGCAGATATTCGTTTTTGAGGAAATCGCGCAGCCGGGTGAAGGCCGGGTTGACCTTGTTGGCAATGGCATCGGTGTAGGCCGCCTGCAACCGTGCCTTGTCGGCGTCGGAGACGCTGTCGGGGAATTTGGTCACCGGCTTCATCATCACAGCGCCTTCGACGCCGGGGGCGAGCAGGCCGTCGAGCTGGTCGATGACGTTGCTGACGACCAGTTTTGGTTGGACGACGCCCGATTTCATGCCCTGGCGGAAACGCGCGATGGCGGCGTCGATGGCGATGACGAAGCCGTTGATGCGGCCAAGGCCGTCGTCATAATCCTTGACGGTCTTGTAGGGCGCGGCGCCGTCGCCCGACGACAGGTCGGGGAAGGCGGTGTGGAAACCCGAGAAATGGTCGATCGGACGGACGATGCTGGCGGCGACGATCGCCGGGTCATAGCCCGCCCGGTCGGTCGCGCGCTGCCATTTGAAGACGTCGTAGCTGATCTGGTCGTTTGCATTCAGGGCGTTGCGGTCGATGGCGGCGAGCGCCGAAAGATCGTCGGCGGCGGCGTTTTTTTCGGCGGCGACATAGGCGTCGGAAAGACTGTCGCCGAATTCGCCGGCGTGGCTGAGGTCGCCGCGAAAGATCCGGTTGATCGGGTTGCGGTCGAGGCTGGCTTCGTCGCTGGCGTTGAACAGCGCGCGCAGCCGCGTTGCATGTGCCTCGGCGGGAGTTTCGGCGGTTTTTGCCGCCGGCGCGGCGGTTTTTGCCGCAGGCGCGGCGATTTTTGCCGCAGGCGCGGCTGGGGCAGCCGCGGGCATCGGCTGGGCAAGCGCCGGGGTCAGGGCGAGCAGGCTGGCGGCCAGCAGTAGGGGCAGACGCGAACGCATCGAACGACTCCAAACGCAGGGTTGTGTATTGTTCATAAAAGACAGTATCGTTGCACAGCAACCGCTGATTTCAGCGCGCCTGATGCCGAAGCCCGGTCGTGGAACCGGGACGCGCTTCGATTGTTGCAATGGTGACGTTTTTTTGGAGGACGATCGATGACACCGACCAAGATGACCCTGCTGGCGCTGGCCGCGACCGCCTCGCTGACCGCCTGCACCACCGACCAATATGGTAACCAACGACTTTCGCGCGTCGGGCAGGGGGCCGCGATCGGCGCTGCGGGTGGCGCCGCGATCGGTGCCATTACCGGCGGCGACGTGCTCACGGGTGCCGCGATCGGCGCGGCGGCGGGCGCGATCATCGGCATCGTTGCCGATGACCGTAACCGTTACGAGGATCGCGGTGGCCGACGCTATTATTACGAGCGCGATGGCCGCCAATATCACTACGACAACCAGCGTCGCCGCCGTTACGATCCGCGTTGAGTCGGGCTTGCGGCCGATCGCCGAAGCTGAAATTGCCATCCTGACGGCGGCGGCGCGATTGACGTCGCGCCGCGCGCTGCCCATGACAGCCCCGACGCTGCGACGCTTGTGCGGCCCGGGAGATATTTCGTGAAGCTTTTGGATTCGATCGGTCCCAATCCGCGCGTCGTGCGCATCGCCATCGCCGAAAAGGCCATGACGATCGAAACTGTTGCCGTTGACCTGATGGGCGGCGAAAACCGCCAGGTCGCCTATCTCGCCAAGGTGCCGACGGGTGGCCTGCCGGCGCTCGAACTCGATAATGGCCGGGTGATCAGCGAGATCACCGCCATCGTCGAATATCTCGAAGAAGTTTCGCCGAGCCACCCGGTCATCGGCGCCACTCCCGAGCAGCGCGCCGAAACCCGGATGTGGGTGCGGCGCATCGACCTCGCCATCGTCGAGCCGATGACGACGGCATTCCGCGCTGTCGAAGGCCGGGAATTGTTCGCCAGCCGGATGAGCTTGCTCAGCGCCGAAGCCGCCGCCGAACTCAAGGCCTTCGTCCAGGACAAGCTGCTGTGGCTCGATGCCCAGTTGCACGGCCGGACCTGGGTGTGCGGTGATCGCTTCACCCTCGCCGATATCCTGCTGCTGGCCTTTGTCGAATTCGGTGCCTCGGTCGGTCAGCCGGCGCCCGCCGCTGCCGGCTGGATCGCGCAATGGCACAAGCGTGCCGCCGCCCGCCCCAGTGCTGCGGCCTGATCGCGCCGCAATGATCGAAATCGCTGCTGGGCGTGGGCGTCCGCGATTGCTGTTCGCGCGCAGCTTTCTGGCGAATCCGCGCGGCACCGGTTCGGTCATCCCGAGTTCGCGGCGGCTGACGCAGCGGCTGCTTGGCGAGATCGATTGGACCAAGGCGCGGACAATCGTCGAATATGGCCCGGGGACCGGGGTGGTGACGCGCGCGCTGCTGGCCCGGATGGCGCCGGACGCGCGGTTGTTCGCCTTTGAAATCAACGCCGAATTCGTCGCTTATCTGCGCCACAACATCCACGACCCACGGCTGACGGTGATCGAGGCTTCGGCCGCGACCGTCGCGGCGGTGCTCGGCAAACATGGCCTGACGCATTGCGATGCGGCGGTGTCGAGCCTGCCCTTCTCGATCATGCCGACGCGCGTGCGGCTGCGCATCGTTGCCGCGACCGCCGCCGTGCTGGCGCCGGGGGCGACGCTGGTGGGTTATCAATATTCGACGCGCTGGCTGCGCGAGCTGCGCCGTGGCTTTGCGCAGGTGACGGTGCGCTTCGAACCGCGCAACTGGCCGCCGGCGTTCGTGTTTACCGCGCGGCAGGATTGAGGGCAGCCTGGCCGCTTCCGGCGACGCTGGGGCTTTGGCCCCAGACCCGATTTGTCGATCTGCGCTCAGATCTCGATCAAATGATCGGGCAGTTCGTTGATATCGCCGGGCAGCGGCGGAAAATGCGCCGCCAGCACGCCGCCGGCAAGACCGATGGCGGCGACCATGCCATCGGCGGGCTTGCCGGCCTTTATCCCGTCGGTCAGCGCCCTGATCGTGGCGCCCCAGTGATCGGGGCTGACCTTGGCGAAAACCGCGCTATCGGCGATGACTTCGGCGATATGCTCGGGCTCGGCGACATAGATCAGCACGCCGGTGCGGCCCTCGGTGGCGTGAAGCCCGCGCGCCTTGAACTGGGTCAAGGCGGCGTGGTGGACGCGGTCGCGGCGCAGGCCCGATGGCGTCAGGATGCGACCGAGGCGCGTATAGTTGAGCAGCGCCAGCACGCCGGTGAAGATCAGCGCCTGGGCGACGATAAAGGCCTCGATGCTGCGGATTTCGCGGCTGCCGGGCAGGCCCGCGTCCCAATCGGGGACCATGGCGCCGGGTGACCAGCCGAGCAGCACGGCGATCAGCGGCAGCGACAGGCCAAGCAACGCCGCCACCGACAGCGCCGTGGCGTGGTAGCGATGTTCGGCCGACGAGATGATGACGATGATCTCGCCGGCGGTCCTCGCTTCGGCCGCGGCGATCGCCGCGCTGACGCGTTCGTGATCGCTTCTGGAAAACAGCATCACCAGCTCCCCGACGAGCCGCCGCCGCCGAAGCTGCCGCCGCCACCGCCAAAACCACCACCGCCGCCGCCGCCCCAGCCGCCACCGCCGCCGCCCCAACCACCCATTCCGGGGCCCCAGATGATCGTCGACCCCTGGCCGCGGCCACGTTTGTGCCGGGCGATCGAGATCACCAGCCAGATCAGCATGATGCCGATCCACACGAACGTGCCGCCGCCGCCGCCGCCGCGATTGCCGCTGCTCGCCTGTGCGGCGGCCGCCGCCTGTGCCGCCTGGGCGCGTTGTTCCGGCGGCAATTGCAGCAGCTTGACCAGCGCGTCGGTGCCCGAGGCGACGCCGCCGGCCATGTCGCCGGCCCTGAAATGCGGGATGATGTCGCGGCGGATGATTTGCGAGGTCAGCGCGTCGGTGAGCACGCCTTCAAGGCCATAGCCGACTTCGATGCGGACCTTGCGTTGATTGGGGGCGACCAACAAAATGGCGCCGTTGTTCTGACCCTTTTGGCCGACGCCCCAGCTGCGCCCGAGCTGCGCCCGAGCTGATAGCCATATTCGTCGATCTCATAGCCCTGGAGATCGGGGATGGTGGCGACGACGAGCTGGGTGGTGGTGGTGGTTTCCAGCGCGGCAAGCCTGGC
>JANNJH010000474.1:0-3146 GCA_031405775.1 Sphingomonadales bacterium
GTTTCGGGCGCCGGCCAGCCGCCGGCATCGGCGCTCGACCAGTTGCGCCTGGCGGTCACCAGCGTCTTTGCCTCGTGGGATTCGCCGCGTGCCATAACCTATCGCGCCCATCATGGCCTTGGCGATGCGGCGGGGACCGCGGTCACCATCCAGGCGATGGTATTTGGCAATCGCGACGCCAGCTCGGGAACCGGCGTGCTGTTCTCGCGCAACCCATTGACCGGCGACCGGCGGCCCTATGGCGAATGGTTGCCGGTCGCGCAAGGGGAGGATGTGGTTTCCGGGCGGGTCACGCCGCGACCGATCGAGGCGCTGCGTCAAGCGATGCCCGAGGTTCATGCGGCGCTGCTGGCAACCGCCCGCCGTCTTGAAGCCGACGCCGGCGATGTCCAGGACATTGAATTCACGATTGAAAGCGGGCGGTTATGGCTGTTGCAAACGCGCAATGCCAAACGTTCGGCAGCGGCGGCGGTGCGCCTTGCGGTCGAGCTTTGCGACGACGGGCTGATCGATATCGATACGGCATTGGCGCGCGTGCGTCCCGATCAGGTCCGCACCCTGTTGCGTCCGCGGCTCGATCCGGATGCCGTGGCGGCGGCCGAAGTGTTGGCGCGCGGCGAGCCCGCCTGTCCGGGCTTTGCCAGCGGTATCGCTGTCGATGACGCCGATGCGGCGCTGGTTCGCGGCGAGGACGGCGAGGCGGTCATCCTCGTTCGCGCCACCACTAGCCCTGACGATATACACGGCATGATCGCGGCGCAGGGCATCGTTACCGCCAGCGGGGGCGGCACATCGCACGCCGCGGTCGTCAGCCGCGAGATCGGCCGCCCGTGCATCGTCGGTTGCGGGGATGGCGTCGTCGCGGCGCTTAATGCGCGCGAGGTCACCGTCGACGGCGATAGCGGCACGGTGTTTGCCGGGCGGCTTGGGGTCGTGCTCACCGACGAGACGCAGGATGCAACCCTGTCGCGGCTTTCGGGCTGGGCGGCGGCGCGTTCCCCGTTGCGGGTCTTTCTCGACAGCGAAAGCCTGCCGCCTGACGCAGGATTGGTTCGCGCCGAAGCCGATGATCCGTCGCTTGCCACCGACGCCGGGATCGCGCGCGCCATCGCCGGCGGCATTGCTGCCGTTCGCGTCGCGCAGCGGCTTCCGGCGCTGCTCGCCGCCCTTCGCGCTGCCCAAGGATAACCCTATGCCGAACTATGCCGCAGCCGATCTTGTTGCGCCGGGCGACCTGTTCCAGACGCCGATTCCGCCGGGGATGCCGGTGGCGACGCGGGTCAATGCGCGGGAGGCCTATCCCGGGGTGATCCGTCCGCTCGACCTGACGGTCATCAGCATCGCCAATGACCATGGCATCCGGCGGGCGCTGCGCGATCTTGGCATCCGCGAGAACGAGCCGGCCGCGATGATGGTCAACCGAGTCCATCGCGGGCGTTTTTATGTCAATTTGTCATGGGTGATGTGGCAGGCTGACATCCTGCCGTTCATCGCCGCGCGGGATTGGGAAGCGCAATTGTTCGGCGACACCGGCAGCTTTGCCATCGCGCGGCCGGCGCTGACCCTTGACCAGCAGATCCGGCGTTTCCTGTTCCTGCCGCGCTTTGTCTTCCAGATGATGCGGGCGGTCAGTGGCCGGCAGACACGGCTGCATGCCAACCTCGCGGCGCGGGCGGCGTTCAATCCTGGCACGCTTTCCGACGCTGGTCTCGACGGTTTAATCGCGCCTTTCCAACGGGATCTCGAACGTGCTTGCGGCTGGCATACGCGCAGCAGCATGGTGCCGGTCTATCTGATCGGCTTCCTGTCGCGGCTGTGCGGGCCGGCGCGGATGCCGCAGGTCATCGCCGCGCTCAGCGATCTGGGCGAAATCGAAAGTGCTGCCCCGGCGCTGCGGATTCGCGCCCTCGCCAACGAGTTGCGGTCGCGAAATCCCGATGCGGCGCGAGCGCTCGCGGCGGCGCCGGACCGGCGGGGATGGCTGCGCGCCAACGCCCCCGATGTCGCTGCCGGCATCGACCGGCTGCTCGAACGCTATGGCTATCGATCTGTTGCGGAATTTGTCATCAGCGGGCCATCCTGGGCGGAAGATCCGCGGCCTGTCATCGACGCTTTGACCGGGCTTCTGGCGGCTGACGGCGAGGGTGTCGTGCATCAGGCCGATCATGCCGGGGCGATGGCGGCGCTGGCGCAAGGGCAGGGGCCGGTGCGGCGGCGGCTGGCGCGGCTGTTGGTCAGGGGCGCGCAGCTTGGGGCGCGGACGCGGGAGGAGGCCAAGGCCAATCTGATCATCCGGGTCGACATGATGCGGCAGTTGTTTCGCGAGATCGGGGTGCGGCTGGCGGCGGCCGATAGGATCGATAATGCCTATGAAATCCAGTATCTTACGCTTGACGAGGCGCGGCGCGGGCTGCGCGGCGAGCGCGCGATCGACCTGCGGGCGCTGGCCGCCGACAGGGCGCGACAAGTGGCGGCGTTCGAGGGCGAGCCCGAGCCGCCGGACCTTATCGACATGGCGGAAACGGTGACGCTCGCCGGGGTCGACGCGGTCGTCGCCGGGGCGTTGCTGTATGGCCAAGGGGTCAGCGGCGGGGTGGTCGAGGGCATGGCGCGGGTCGTCGACACCACGGCGGCGCTCGATATGTTCGAACCCGGCGAAATCCTGGTGGCGGCCTTCACCGATGCCGGCTGGACACCCTATTTCACTTTGGCGGCGGGGGTGATCGTCGAAACCGGCGGCTTGCTGACGCATACATCGGTGGTGGCGCGCGAGCTCGGCCTGCCGTCGATCGTCGGCGTTCGCGATGCGACGCGGCTGCTGCGCACCGGTGACCAGCTGCGCCTCGATCCCGCCGCCGGGACGGTCGAGCTTGTGGCGCGGACTGGTTAGAGTCGCACTTATGTGGAATCGACAGCCCCTCTCCCGCTTGCGGGAGAGGGGACGTGTTTCAATCTGAGTGAAATCGAGTCCCGCCCATAAAAAGACGGCCACCGCGTCAGCGGTGCCCGTCGAATTCAGGCGTGGCTTTTAGTATTTATAGCCGAGGGTGACACCGAAGGTGCGCGGCGCGCCCTGGAATTGCAGGACCGCACCGATGCCGGTGTAGCTGTTGAAGACGTTGGTGAACCATGGCTTGTCGGTCAGG
>JANNJH010000475.1:0-1771 GCA_031405775.1 Sphingomonadales bacterium
GATGGCAGATCGGTGACGGCGGCGTTGTTGAACAGGATGTCGAGCCGGCCAAAGCGCGCCACCGTCGCTGCGACCGCGGCTTCGATCGAGGCGCTGTCGCCGGCGTCGTAGAACATGCCGATAGCATTGGGGCCGAGCGCCTTGGCGACGTCATGGGCGCGGTCCTCGAACAGGTCGGCGATGACGACGCGCGCGCCTTCGGCGATGAAGCGTTCCGCCGATGCCGAGCCGATGCCGCCGGCGCCGCCGGTGATGATCGCAACCTTGCCTTCGAGCCTGTTCATTCGATGCGCTCCCCATGTGTGTAAATATCATGCATTATTTGCATAGTCGTGCACGGATTGATACGTCATGCAAGACGGATGTGGAGCGAGTCGGTGATGGCAAGGCAGGACGAGCTCCGCGAAAAGGCGTGCCGCGCGATGACGATGCTGGCGACCGGCAGCTTTGCCGACGCCGATGCGATGTTCGATCCCGACGCCATCTGGTGGATCATCGGCCAGGGCGAAATGTCCCATGCGCGGGTCCGCGAGCTGGCCGAAAAGACCGAGGGGCCGCTGGCGATCCGCCGGCTCGACATCATCGGCACCGTGGCGGAAGGCGACAAGGTCGCGGTCGAAGCCGTTGGCGACATGAGCTTTCCCGACGGCCGGCGCTATGCCAACACCTATCATCACATGATCGAGTTTCGCGGCGACCTGATCATCCGGATGCGCGAATATTTCGACACGCTGTACGTCCGCGATGTCTTCGGACCCGATCTCTACACGTCTTGATCCCCATTCGAAGGTTCCCGCATGACAACGCCCTGCTTCTGCCGTGTCGCCATTGTCGTCGATGACATGCCGGGCTTTGTCGCCGATGCCGGGCGGTTGCTGGGGATCGATTTCGTCGTGCCCGTGCTCGATGTGCCCTTTGACGGCTTCAGCGTGCGCTTTGGCGAACACGGCCTTGAACCGATTTCGCTCGAGGTCGAGATGCCGTTTGCCCGCGATGGCCGGTTGATCGAGGTGGCGATCGATGTCGCCAGCGCCGATGCGACAAAGGCAGCATTGGCGGCGGGCGGTTTCGAGCCGGTGGTCACCAATTTCCTGCCGGCGCCGGCGGCCAATGAATATCTGTTCGGCCGCGATTTTCACGGCTTGCCGGTGATGGTGTGCACCGCCGGCGACAATGAAACCCAGATGCGCCGGCAGATGCCGTTCCGCGCGCTGGCGGATGCGCCGCTGCCCAGGATCGGCTGCGTGACACTGCTGGTCGACGATCTCGCCGCGACCGCCGCCGATTTCAAACGCTTTTTCGGCATGGAGTTCGTGCCCACCGACCCGGCCGGGCTTGGCGATGCGGCGCTGGTCGGGGCGCACCGGATCAAGCTTGTCGGCGGCGGCGGGTCGGGACTGGCGGCGGGGTTGCAAGCGCCGCTGGCCGCCATCGAGTTCATGTACGACGATGTCGAGCCGGTCCGGCAACGCTTCGTCGACGCGGGCTATCCGGTCCTCCACGAACGCGCGTTGAAATCGGGCGGCAAGGCCTATTACTTCGGCGCCACCGTCCAGCACATGCCGATCGCGATCTATCCCGCCAGCGCCGACGCCGAGATACTGGGCAGCGCCGGCTGACAGCGCCTCCGGCGGGGGGGGGGGGGGGGCGCCCCGCGCACCCAACAAATCGCCCCGGCGGCGCTGGGGGGGGGGGGGGGGGTGGGGGGGGGGGGGGGCGGCCGCCCCCCCCCGGCGGCGCTGGGGGGGGGGGGGCGGCCCCGGCCCGCGGG
>JANNJH010000476.1:0-3775 GCA_031405775.1 Sphingomonadales bacterium
GTCCACCCCGGCAAGATCGTCTCGACCAGCCAGGAGGTCGAAGTCATCGTCCTTGAAGTCGATGAGGAAAAGCGTCGCATCAGCCTTGGCCTCAAGCAGGCCCAGCGCAACCCGTGGGAAGTTTTTGCCGAAGACCACGCCGTCGGCAGCCATGTCGAAGGCGAAGTCAAGAATTCCACCGAATTCGGCCTGTTCATCGGCCTCGACGGCGAAGTCGACGGCATGGTCCACATGTCCGACATCGCCTGGGGCCTTTCCGGCGAACAGGCGCTCGGCCGTCACCACAAGGGCGAACGCGTCAAGGCCGTCGTTCTAGAAGTCGATGTCGAAAAGGAACGCATCAGCCTCGGCATCAAGCAGCTCGACGAAAGCCAGGGCCCGCGCGTCATCGCCAGCACCGAAGCCGGCGCCGCCGACAGCCTCAAGAAGAACGACATCATCACCACGACCGTGGTCGCGGCGCGTGATGGCGGCATCGATGTCCAGGTCGGCGACGACGGCCCGGTGGTGTTCATCAAGCGCGGCGATCTCAGCCGCGACCGCGACGAGCAGAAGGCCGAGCGTTTCCAGCCCGGCCAGAAGGTCGATGCGATGATCATCGGCTTCGAAAAGGGTCGCAAGCCGATGCTGAGCATCAAGGTCATGCAGATCAGCGAAGAAAAGGCCGCCGTGGCGCAATATGGCACGTCCGACTCGGGCGCGACGCTGGGCAACATCCTCGGCGCCGCCTTCAACAAGGCAAAGGAAGACGCTGACAAGAGCTGATTTGCCGGCGATTTTCCGGCGATCACGGTCGTCTCGCCCCCGCTGCCATGGCAACGGGGGCGAAATGCCGGTTTTTCTTGCAGTTTTATCACCTCCCGCCGCCATTCGGGCTTGACCGCGATGTCCGTCGCGTTAAGATTTGAAATCCGGGGGGTCGGCCCAACTCCTTCTAAACGTGGCGGGCCGCAGCGGGATGAGCCGATGATCAGGTCCGAACTTGTTACCATTGTCGCCGAAGGCAATCCGCATCTGACGATGCGCGATGTCGAACGCATCGTCGCCACCATCTTTGACGCGATCACCAGCGCGCTCGCGCAAGGCCGCCGCGTCGAATTGCGCGGCTTCGGCGCCTTCTCGACTCGCGCCCGCGAAGCGCGCACCGGGCGCAACCCGCGCACCGGCACCGCGGTCGCGGTCGACGCCAAGCGCGTCCCCTATTTCAAGCCCGGCAAGGAACTGCGCGAACGATTAAACGTCGCGTGACGCACCTGCCCTTTCCCCCGGCGGAAAGGGCGACTCGCCCCTCAGCCGAACGAGGAACGGGATCACCCTGGCGAACGGCACGGGGTTGCTGCTTGCGCGCGACAAAGCGCCAGCGCCGATTGCGGACGTGGCGAAACCGGTAGCCGCAGCAGACTTAAAATCTGCTTCCCTATGGGAGTGCGGGTTCGAGTCCCGCCGTCCGCACCATGGCGCAGCACGTTGGCCGCCACGCCCCGGTCGGGGTAGCGCGCGGACCTCGACACGCGCGCAAAGCGCCGCCGATCGGGCGGGATCATCCATCCCGACGGCCCGATCACCCGGAACCACGATTGTGACAACCATTACCGCTGGATAGAGTTTGGAGCTTGGGCTACCATCGCGGCAAGCGTCCGGTTTTTTCAATATCGCGCGCCCGAAGCTTCCTGGATGCAACTGTCTGCAACAATCTGCCGCTAGCGACAGACCAACACCGCCAACCTCGGACGGAGACCTGCTGAAACATGGCAACGATCGCTCGCCGCTTGCTCGATGGTCCAACCGTTGCCGACAAGATGGAATTGTACAACAACCGGGCACGCGGCTTCGACTATCTCAGGATCGGCCTGTCGATAGCGGTCGCGCTTTGGCACGCGTTCTGGCTGCCGACGTTGATCGCCGCCAAATCCACGCCCTTCGGCTATGGCATCGCCATGATCATGCCGATGTTTTTCGCGCTCAGCGGATTCCTCGTCAGCGGCAGCCTGTTGCGCACCACGCGGATTCGCGAATTCATCCTCCTGCGCGTCATCCGGATCATGCCGGCGCTGGCCGTCGAGGTGCTGCTCTCGGCCTTCATCCTCGGGGTCATCCTCACGACCCTGCCGCTCCGCGACTATTTCACCGATCCGGTGTTCTTCGTCTATATGCGCAACTTTGTCGGCGACGTGCAGTTCCACCTGCCGGGCGTGTTCGAATCGAACCCGATCTCGCTGGTCAACGTGTCGCTGTGGACGGTTCCCTATGAACTTCTCTGCTACGTGGCGATCGTTGTCCTGTGGCTCGTCGGCGCCCTGCCGAAAAAGCGCTGGTTGCTGCTGGCGCTGGTTATCCTGGCGCAAATCGCCCTGCCCTTGCGCGACATCCTGGCCGACAATCTCATCATTCAACAGAACAACAATCTGCCGGGACGCTTGTTCGTCCTGTCGTTCCTGTTCGGCGTGTTGATCTATTTCTTCAACGACAGGATCGTGCTGCGCCCCTGGATGGCGTTCGCTTCGGCGCTGCTCTGCCTGCTGTTCCTGCAATCGGCTTACACCTGCTATCTCGTACCGCTTCCCGCGGCCTATCTCACCGTCTTCCTCGGCTTGACCAACCCGCCCAAGATCCCGGTGCTGATGGGCGGCGACTATTCCTACGGCATCTATCTGTACGCGGCGCCGCTCCAGCAGGCATCGATCGCGCTATTCCCGGACCATCGCGAATGGTGGTTCAACCTGGCGACGACGCTGCCGCTGATCTGCCTGTTCGCCGCCTTTTCCTGGCACGTCGTCGAAAAACCGACTCTGGATCGCAAGCGGTCGATCCTCGCCGGGCTCGATCGGCTGCGGCCGCGGCGCATCTGAAAAGCCGCGTCAAACCAAACCACGGGCGCTCGCCTTCAGGGCGCCTCGATCGCTAGCTGTTAAGACGAGGTATTCGCATGTCGGTTCGTACAAAAGACCGCTCCATCGTCTTTGCGTACCACCTCAACACGACCTTCGAATATTGGCGGCGCTTCGGCACCCTTCCCAAGCTGGCAGGCAAGCGAGTGCTGGATTTCGGCGCCGGCACCGGCGGCATGGTCCAGCGCCTGCTCGACAATGATGCCAGTGAAGTCGTCGGCGTCGACATTTCCGAATATGCCATCGCCTATGGCCGGGAGAAGCTGGCACCGTTCGGTGATCGCGTCCGGATGATTGCCGGCGATATCCGCGACCTCGATATCGGCGAGTTCGATGTCATCGTCTCGCAGAACACCCTCGAACATGTCATGCCGCTCGACGACGTCATCCAGGCCGTCGTCGCCAAGGCAAAGCCCGGCGGCGACATCTATTTCGGCTTCAGCCCGCTGTGGTATTCGCCCTTTGGCCATCACGGCTATCCGCCAACCCGCCTGCCGTGGCGTCACCTGCTGTTCGGCGACAAATCGGTGCTCGATTCGATGAAGGCGGTGTCGGGAACGACCTATGCCGACATATTCGACGCCGGCTTCAACAAGGTCACGCCCGACCAGTTCGAAGCGCTGTTCCGCTCGCTGCCGGTCGAGATTGTCTCGCTCAGGAAGAATGTCGTCTCGGGCGGATGGAAACAGCGCGTCGCCAGCCTGCTCAACCCGATCGCGCAACTGCCTTTCTTGCGAAAATACATGACCGTTTCGATGTACGCGCACCTGCGCAAGCTTTAGATTCCGGCGCCGATGACGAAATCGCCGCGGCGGAATGCATCCTTGCGTGGTTTCGGTCGTTGATAGGGTGGCGGCGCTCGCAGGAGCGCAAATAACGGCGGCGCT
>JANNJH010000477.1:0-2811 GCA_031405775.1 Sphingomonadales bacterium
CCCTTCAACTCGCCATAAGCTTCGTCGCGTGCCTTTTCGACTTTCTTCAATTCCCCCTCATAGCGGGTCAGCGTCTCCGCTACCGGCTGCAGCAGGGCTTTCAAGCCGGTTTCGGATTTTGTCTGCTGTTCTGCAAAGCGCGCTTCGGCGCGCTGCAGGAATTGCGTTTGCGCCGTTTCCAGCGCCTGGCCTGCCAGCGTCGCAAAATTGGCTTTCAAGGTTTCGAGTTGCCGGACATGGCTCGCGTCGCGCTCCGCCTGGGTGGCCTTGAGCGCCGCTATCTCGCTGCTGAGTTTCACGCGCTCCGTTTCTGCTGACTCCAGCCGCGTCAGATCCTTCTGCAATCCTAAGACTTCGGCGGCGTGGCCGCCGCGCAGCCCTTGCTGTCGACTGACCTCGGCGTTGAGCTCGGCGGCTTCGGCGCGTGCTGTATCGCGTTCGGCGCGGCTCGCCGCCAAGGGCCGCGCCCATAACGCCCAACCAAGCAGCAGGGCAATCGACGCGGCGGCGGCAGCAATCAGCACTTCGATCAAATCGCGTCTCCGGCGGAACGTTGCGGGAACATTAGGCGGTCGCGGCGCCGGGGGGAAGGGGCGAGCGCGCGACGCCGGGCCTGCGGCTGAATTTAACGCCTGAGACGCTGGAAGAATTCGCGCAGCAGCGCCGCCGCCTCGGTTTCGGCGATGCCGCCGATGACCTGGGGGACATGGTGGCATTGCGGGTGGGTGAACAGGCGCGGGCCTTGCTCGATGCCGCCGCTTTTCGGGTCGCTGGCGCCATAGACCAGCGTCGCGATGCGCGCCTGGGCGATCGCCGAAGCGCACATCGGGCAGGGTTCGAGGGTGACGTGGAGGCTGCAGCCGACCAGCCGTTCGCTGCCGATGCTGGCGCAGGCGGCGCGGATCGCCAGCATTTCGGCATGCGCCGTCGGGTCGCGCAGTTCGAGCGTGCGGTTGCCGGCGGCGCCGATCATCGTGCCATCGGCGGCGCAGACGACGGCGCCGATGGGAACTTCGCCGCGCGCCGCGGCGTCGCGCGCCTCGGCGAGCGCCCGGGTCATCGGCATTGAGGCGGGGAAGGGCAGCATCGCCTCGCCGTTAGGCGACGCAGGGGCTCCTGTCCAACACGCCCTGTCGCATAGCCCGGGCCTATTTGTCCCTGGCGTTGGGGTCGCCGTCGGCGCGTTCGACCCTGATCGTCGGCGTGGTGACGACCGCGTCCTTCGAACCGATGTCGACGGTCGGCACCTTCACATTTTCCTGTTTCCTGCCGATGGCGATCTTGGCGGTCTGGATATCGAACGCCGGTGCCTGGCCACCGCTGGTCTCCAGCTTCACATCGGGCGCCCTGGCCTCGCGCACCTGGTCGATGCTGATCAGGCCAAAGGCAAAGGCGGCGATGACGAGCGCGACGATGACGATGATCGCCAGCAGCCAGCCGGGCACCGAGGATGAGCGGGTTTCGACGATGCGGACCTCGCGCGGTTCTTTGTCATCCATGACGATGCTTCCCGGCATGGTCGCGGCATGATGCGACGACTCTACCGCGATAAACGCCCTATCGAGGCGGCTGGTTCCCTTGCCGTCGGCGCGATGCCGTGCTTCAGCGTCTACCGGGCGCGATTTCGCATTCGGAATCAATCACCCGCCGCTCATTCCGACTTGGTGTCGAGCATGATGAGATAGCGATGCTTGCGGACGGCGCTGAACCAGGTCAGCGGGTTGAAGTCGGTCGATCCATCCAAGGAGAAAGTGATGAATTCGGCGCGGCCGACAAGATTTTCGATCGGCAATAGCCCGAGCCCGCCGAGCATCGGATCGAAACGGCTGTCCTCGCTGTTGTCGCGATTGTCGCCCATCAGGAAGATATGGCCTTCGGGGACGATCATCGGGTCGCTATTGTCCTGCGGCGTTTCGGCGAGGTCCATCGTCAGATAGCTGCGGCCATCGGGGAGCGTTTCGCGGAAGGTCGGGAAGCGGCAGACCGGCTCGCCGGCGGCATCGGTGGCGCGATATTGCGCGTCGATCGGCGATACGCAGTCGCTGTTGGCGCTGACCGGGATGACGGTATCGGCCACCGCCACTTTGGGCACGGCAGCGCCGTTGAGCCAAAGCTGGCCGTCGCGCATCTGGATGGTGTCGCCGGGCAGGCCGATGACGCGCTTGATATAGTCGCTCTTGTCGCGCGGCTACTTGATGACGGCGATGTCGCCGCGCGCCGGCAGGCGGCCGAACAGGCGGCCGGCAATTTCGGGCAGCACATTGAGCGACGGCGACAGGTACGAATAGCCATAGGGGTCTTTCGAAACGATCAGCCGGTCGCCGATCAGCAGCGACGGCAGCATCGACCCCGACGGGATGTAGAAGGGCTTGGCAACCAGCGAATGAACGCCGAGCACGGCGAGCACGAGCAGGAACAACTGCCAGATTTCGCTGGCCCAGTTGGTCGGCTTTTTGGTTGCCGCCGGTGTCGCTTGGGTCATCTGGGTCTCGGTCATAGGGGACTCGCGGTGATCAGCACGATTGCCTGCGCCCAAGGGTGGTCATCGGTAATCGTCAGGTGGATGGCGGCCTTATGCCCCGCCGGGGTGATTTCCGCCAGCCTTGCCGCGGCGCCGCCGATCAGCGCCATGGTCGGGGCGCCCGACGGCAGGTTGACGACGCCCATGTCCTTCATGAAGACGCCGCGCCGGAAGCCGGTGCCGAGCGCCTTGGCGCACGCTTCCTTGGCGGCGAAGCGCTTGGCGTAGCTCGCCGCCCGGTTGGTCCGGCGCTCGGACTTGGCGTGCTCGACCGGCGTGAAGACGCGCTC
>JANNJH010000478.1:0-2366 GCA_031405775.1 Sphingomonadales bacterium
AGGAATCACGGCCATCCCGGCCGCGGTGATCTGACGCTGCGGATGGGAACCTGGCAACAGCTTATGGCAATCGGTTCAGCAATCTTGATCGCGGGTTGGCTCGGTGTGGCCACATCGTCGATGCTTTCAGGCAACACCCAGACCGATGTCGTGCTGGTGGCAAAACAGGCCGAACTGGCCCGCATGCACAACACGCTCCAGACCATGAAGTCGGAAGCCGCCGCGTTGAAGGGCGATGTCGCGGCGCGTGCGCAAGCGCTTGAGGCGCGCCAGGCGTTCCTTTCGGCGCTGCTCGGTGACAAGCGCGACATGGCCAAGCTCGCCCAGCTGCTGCCGCGCCGGGTCGAGGGCAACCAGCTGCTGGCGGTGCAGGATCTCGTCGCCAACACCAAACGCGGCAACAACAAAGCCGCGACCAACGCCGCGCTCATCGAACCTTTCCGCCAGCTCGAAAACCAGCAGCTGGCGTTCGTCGACAAGGCCACCGGCGCCGCCGAAGCCAAGCTTCGCGATACCCATGCGCTGATCCGCCGTCTCGGCCTCGATCCGTCGCGGTTCGTGCGGTCGAGCGACTGGAACGGCCGGGCGCAAGGTTCCGAAACCGGCGTCGGCGGTCCCTTTATCCCGGTCGGCGACGATGCCGAGCCGCGCTTCAAGGACCTGTTCCTCAGCTGGAAAAAGCTTAGCCATCTGCAATCGGCGGTGTCGGCGATCCCGGCGTACATGCCGGTCAAGGACTATCGCTACACATCGAGCTATGGCGTCCGCTACGACCCGTTCAACGGCAGCGCCGCCATGCACGCCGGTGTCGACATGGCCGGCGCGCAGGGTGAACCGATCTATGCCTCGGCGAATGGCACCGTGCGCCAGGCCGGCCGCTCGGGCGGTTACGGCAACCTTGTCGAGCTTTCGCACGGCATGGGCATCGATACCCGCTATGGCCATCTCTCGGCGATGCTGGTCAAGCCCGGCCAACAGGTTCGCCAGGGCCAGTTGATCGGCCGCATGGGCTCGACCGGGCGTTCGACCGGACCGCATCTGCATTTCGAAATCCGCGTCGACGGCCGTGCCGTCAACCCGCGGCCGTTCCTCAATGCCTCGGCCTATATGCTGGCGGCGCAGGGCGATGCGCCGGCAGCCGGCGCCGCGCGGAGTTACGGCCCGGCGCTTGAAAGTGGCACCGCGTCCGGCGGCATGACGCGGATTCGCAGCCTGCGCTGACGCAACGGACGGGGAGGGTGGCGGCGGCTGGGGATAATGCCCCGCCGCCGTTTCTTTCCCGCCGCCCCGGTTCTTCCTCAAAGCATTGCGCCGACGCCCGCCGCGCCCTACATTCTCGATATGGAAAACGCCCCCCGCCTGATGCCCGCTGCCGCCGCGCGAGTCGCCGTTATCGCGGCGCGCCAGGGCAAGCCCGGCCTGAAACTCCGCCTTGCCGTCGATGGCGGCGGCTGCTCGGGCTTCCAATACAAGTTCGGCCTCGAAAGCGACGCCGCCGCCGATGACCTCGCCGTCGAAACCGATGGCGTCACCATGCTCATCGACCCCGAATCGCTGCCCTTCGTCGCCGGTGCCGAAGTCGATTATGTCGAAAAGATCGGCGCCGCGGCGTTCGAAGTCCGCAACCCCAACGCCGCTTCGGGCTGCGGCTGCGGGTCAAGCTTCTCGGTCTGAGAGCCTCCGGCGGGCAGGGGACGACGTCCCCTGCACCCCCATTCAGCCATCAAGCCGCAAAAAGGGGTGAAGGGGCCGCCGGCCGCTTCCCGCCGGAGGCATCTTCCCTGATCCGGCCAGCGCCCCTAAGGTCGCGCCATGCGCATCGCCACCTACAACATCAACGGCACCAACGCCCGGCTGCCACGGCTTCTCGAATGGCTGGCGGAATACAAGCCCGACGTCGCCTGCCTCCAGGAAATCAAGACGATCAGCGAGAATTGGCCGACCGAGGCGATCAGCGCGGCGGGCTATCACAGCCTCGTCCATGGCCAAAAGGCCTTCAACGGCGTCGCCATCCTCAGCCGCGCCCCCGCCACCGAGACGCAGCGCGGGCTGCCGGGCGACGACGCCGATGACCAGTCGCGCTATCTTGAGGCCGAGGTCGAGGGGGTTCGCGTCGCCTCGATCTATCTGCCCAACGGCAATCCGCGCCCCGGTCCCAGGTTCGATTACAAGCTGGCGTGGTTCGCCCGGCTGCGCGCCCATGCCGCAACGCTGATGGCGACCGGCCTACCGGTGGTGCTGGCCGGCGATTACAATGTGGTGCCCAACGACGATGATATATGGGACGCGTCCGCCATGGCGACCGATGCGCTGATGCTGCCGGCCTCGCGCGCTGCCTATCGCCAATTGCTGTGGCAGGGCTGGAC
>JANNJH010000479.1:0-3435 GCA_031405775.1 Sphingomonadales bacterium
CTTTATCAAGCCGGGTTCGGCGGCGTGCTTGCCGATGACATGGGGCTCGGCAAGACCGTGCAGGCGCTGGCGCATCTCGCGACGCTGAAGGCCAACGGGAAGTTGGCGACACCGGTATTGATCGTCTGCCCGACCTCGGTCCTGCCCAATTGGCAGGCCGAACTGAAACAGTTCGCGCCCGATCTGCGCTGCCTGCTCTGGCATGGCAGCGATCGCCACGCGCTCCGCCCTGATATCGCCAGCCATGACGTCCTGCTCACCAGCTATCCGCTGCTGGCGCGAGATCATGCAGAGCTGGCGAGCCAAGCCTATAGCCTCGTCGTCTTCGATGAAGCGCATATGCTCAAGAATTCGAAGACAGCCGGGTTCAAGGCCGCGAGAAAAATGCAAGGGCGTCAAGTGATCGCGCTAACCGGAACGCCGGTGGAAAACCAGCTGGCCGATGCCTGGAGCCTGACCGAATTGGTGACACCGGGGCTGCTTGGGCCGCTTGACCGTTTCACACGCAATTTTGCAAGGCCGATCGCCCGCGACAATGATGCCGTCGCCAAAGCCAGCCTGGTGCGACGGCTCCGGCCGTTTCTGCTCCGGCGCACCAAGGATGAGGTGGCACGAGATCTTCCCGCCAAGACCGAAATCCCGGAGTGGATCGATCTCGAGGCTGGGCAGTTGGCACTGTATGAAAGCGTGCGGCTGCTGATGCACAAGCGGGTTCGCGACGAAATCGCCCGGGTTGGGCTGATGCGATCGCACATCATCCTGCTCGATGCCATGTTGAAACTGCGGCAGATCTGCTGCGATCCCCGGCTGCTGCCGCAACAGCCAAACCGCAATGCCGGCTCGGCCAAGCTGGCGCGGCTTTTCGAGATGCTGCCGGAAATGCTGAGCGAAGGGCGACGGATCATCCTGTTCAGCCAGTTCACGTCGATGCTGGATCTGATCAAGCCGATGCTGAACGAACGCAAGATTGTTTTCACCGAAATACGCGGCGACAGCAAGGATCGAAAAACGCCGGTTGCCGACTTCCAGTCCGGGGCGGTGCCGGTAATCCTCGTCAGTCTGAAGGCGGGTGGCACCGGGCTCAACCTGACCGCGGCCGATACGGTCATCCTCTATGATCCTTGGTGGAACCCGGCGGTGGAAGCTCAGGCCATAGATCGCGCCCACCGTATAGGCCAGACCAAGCCGATCTTCGTCCATCGCTTGATCGCGCGCAGTTCGATCGAGGAAAAAATCCTGACCCTTCAGGAGAAGAAACGTGCGTTGGCCGCGACACTATGGGGTGAGGACAGCGCAGCTCCGGCCGCTCTTACCGAGGACGATGTTCAGTTTCTCCTGGGGTGACTGCGTCATCTGGAACGACCGCGACGAAAGCTGAGCTCCAGCTGCACCACCGGCAGCCCGCGCAATCAGACCGAGCGCTGCTCGATGAACGCTTCGTCCCATAGACCTGTAAACGCACTGATCGATTGGCACATCGGCAGAAGCTGCGATTCCTCAACCAGCTCCGCTGCTCGTTTACCTGCCGTGAATCCCCATTCTTGCGCGGCTGCAATATAGTGCACGTCAATCCTATGCGAGACCCGCTTCATGCCGTAGGACGTCATGGTAAAGTGCGAGGGGGCCAGGCTTGTCGGATTCATCGTCAACAGCTGTTTGGGTGCGATTCCTACGGAATTACGGCCCCATCCCGACCAACGACAACATGTACGACGAGTCGATCCAGCGCGCGTTGAAAAGGCACAAGATCACGCCGATCACGCTGCCCGCGCAGTTTCTCGACGTGTTGCTAGCCAATTTTCGCAGCGATGCGCCCATTTCGCAGATCATCACAGGGAGCGCTGGGGACGGCAAAACCTATCATTGCCGCGAAGTCCGATCTGCTGACGGCACTGGAGCCGGTAATCGGCGCCGCCTGGACACGCATCGCCCGCGCCGGCGCGTCAGGCCGGACACTGACCCTCAAGGCCAAATTCGCCAATTTCAAGCTGGTGGCGCGATCGCGCACATTGGCGGTGCCACTGTCCGATTGCAGCCTCATTGCCGAGACCGGTCGCACCCTGCTGCGATCATTGTTTCCGGTCGAGCAAGGCATCCGCCTGCTCGGCCTGACGCTTTCAGGGCTTGGCGGCGACGCAGCGCCAAATGACGAGGCACAGCCACCGTTGAACTTTGACGTCGACGCTGAACGGCTTCAGGCCCCGATCAAGGCTTCCACAACCCGCATAGTGGCGCCGCAGCAAACCGGCTCGCACTAGATCCGACACGGCCCGGCTGACGTTGGTCTTGCCCGATCGGCGCACGCGCTGGCGTATCTCGTCGTCAAGAAACCCGCGACGCGAAGGCCGGATCGCTCGGCAAATCGTAGGTCATGGCGCCGTTGGTCGCCCCGGCCATCGGATGGGGTGCGCCGGACCGCTGCGTCAGTCGGCATCGCTGGCGGCAATCCCCGCGAAAATATCGCTTCTGAGGTCGACAATCGAATTCATGTCCGAAGCACGTATACAGATTTCGGACAGTACGCGGATGGTCGGGAAGTTTGGTTTCCACGCGTGAGTCGTCAAACCGTTAAAGTGGCTATTTTCGGTGATAGATATTCACAGAGTTTTCGTTCAGTGATAGAAATTCGCGGGCGGTGACCGAGATCCGCAGATCGTCGGGATGCAGGTGACAATTTTTCGCAAGGATTCGTATGGGTGAATGGCCTTCGCAGACCGTGAACAGCTTTCGCGGGAGAGCGCTACCTGAGAGGGCAACGCCAGTAGGCTATGCGGCCTTGATGGTGGCCTACGACCTGGCACTCCCGCTGCCGCCCCGCCTCGCGGCTATCGCCGAGCGCCATCACCCCGTCGCCACGGCAGACTGGACTATGCTTACGCCGCGCCATCGGCCGGAATCGACCCTTGCGGCCCAACTGACCTTTGCGATCAAGTGGGAGGGAGTTGACCTTGCGGTTCTCGCCCGGCTTTTCCACGAGATTGCGCCTGCCGCCCTGGCTGATCTCGTCCGCGCGACCCCGACCGGCGCATTCGCCCGCCGACTCTGGTTTCTCTACGAGTGGCTGACGGGCGAGAAACTCGATGTACCCGATGCCGGCAAGGTCCGGCTCGTCGATGTAATCAATCCGGATCAGCAATTTGCTCTGGCGAGGGGGCAGGCCTCAACGCGTCATCGGGTCGTGAACAACCTTCCCGGCACGCCGCGGTTCTGTCCGATGGTCCATCGATCACCAGCGCTGATCGAGGCCGCGGCCAAGCAGCTTGACGCGCGTGCGCGGGCGCAAATCGGCCGTGTCCGTCCCGATCTGGTCGCGCGCGCCGCCGCCTTCCTGTTACTCAACGATTCCAGGTCATCCTTTGCGATCGAGGGAGAACGCCCGTCAGGCGCGCGCGCGGTGCGATGGGGACAAGCCATCGCCGAGGCGGGTAACACCCA
>JANNJH010000480.1:0-3753 GCA_031405775.1 Sphingomonadales bacterium
ATTCGCCCTTGGCAATCGCCTGCCGCTGGAACACGACATCGATGGTCTGCAGGTAGAATTCCGCCGTCATGTCGCAAACCGAGCGATATTCCTCGTAGAACGCCTTGGTCGCGGCGGCCGAATCTTCGTCGCCTTCGATCAGGTGCTTGAACAATTCCCAATGCGATTTCATGTGGTTGGCAAGGTTCATCGACATGAAGCCGGCGAGTTGCAGGAACCCGGGATAGACGTTGCGGCCGGCGCCGGGATACATCGCCGGCACCTTTATGATGACATTCTGTTCGAACCAGGCAAAGGGCCGCTCGCTCGCCAGGTCATTGACCGAGGTCGGCGCCTTGCGGGAATCGACCGGGCCGCCCATCATCGTCAGCGTCAGCGGCGTCGCCGGATCATTGTTGGCCGACATGTACGCGACCGCGGCATAAACCGGCACCGCCGGCTGGCAGACCGCCAGGACATGGCTGCCCGCGCCCATCACGGCGATGAATTCAATCACATAGTCGATATAGTCGTTGAGATCGAACTTGCCTTCCGATGTCGGCACCAGCTTGGCATCGCGCCAGTCGGTGATATAGACTTCATGGTCGGGAAGCAGGCGTTCGACGGTGCCGCGCAGCAATGTGCCATAATGGCCCGACATCGGCGTCACCACCAGCACGCGCGGGTCGTTGCGGCCGGAAACGGCGCGGTTGAAATGCTTCAACTGGCCGAACGGCTTGCGCGTCAGGATTTCCTCGCTGACGGCGACGCTGTTGCCGTCGACGATCGTTGTCGCCAGGCCGAATTCGGGCTTGCCGCGCGGTGCCGAGGCATGGGCGAAAACTTCCAGCGCGCGTGCTATGATCGGGCTCGTCGCGACACGGGACATCGGGTTCGACGCGCTGAGCAGCCAATCCGATGTCGACTGCGCCAGCGATCCCATGCCCGAAAGCCAGGCACGCTGCATTTCATGCGCCGAATAAAGCATCGATATTCCTCTTCCCCGGGACTGCCCCGGACGGCACACGCCGTGCTATATCGCAGGTGCAGCATAAACAAGAAACGGCCGTGCCACCATAGTTATAATGACGGGTGCTGCATCGGCACGGATCGACCCCGACTCGGCAGGTCATTGAGCCGCTCCCATACCCCTGCTATCAGCCGCCATGGCCATAAAACCCGATCTGCCGCCGCCCGAGCAGCGCAAGCTTTCGAACCTCACCCTGCTCTGGGGTTTCGTGCGCGCCTATCCCTGGCAGCTGGCGGCGGCGTTGACCGCGCTCGTCATCGCGGCGACGGCGATGCTGGCGATTCCGCAAGGGCTGAAACTCGTCGTCGACAACGGCTTCGCGCTCGGCTCCGACCCGGACCGGATCGCGTCGTATTTCTGGGCCCTGCTCGGCATTGTCGTCGTGCTCAGCATCGCGACGGCATTCCGTTTCTATTTCGTCAGCTGGATCGGCGAGCGCGTCGTCGCCGACCTGCGCAAGAGCGTCCAGCGCCACCTGCTTACCCTCGACCCGGTGTTCTTCGAGGAAAATCGCCCCGCCGAGATTGCCTCGCGATTGACCAGCGACACCGCCGTCATCGAACAGGTGGTCTCGACATCGGCGTCGCTGGCGCTGCGCAACACCTTCATGGGCATCGGCGGCCTCGCCTATATGGCGTTCCTCAGCCCCAAGCTGACCGCGCTGATGCTGCTCGTCATCCCGATCACGATCCTGCCGATCATCTTCCTTGGCCGCCGCGTCCGCCACGTCGCGCGCAGCAGCCAGGATCGCATCGCCGACCTTGGAACCATGGTCGCCGAAGTGCTTGGCGCCATCAAGATCGTCCAGGCCTTCACCCAGGAAGGCCGCGAAGCCGCGCGCTTTGGCGATGGCGTCGAAAGCGCCTTCGCCACTGCCAGGAAACGCATCCGCCTGCGCGCCGGGATGACCGCCGTCGTCATCGGGTTGATCTTTGGCGCCATCACGCTGGTGCTCTGGCAGGGCGCGCTCGACGTCATATCGGGGCATTTGACCGGCGGCACCATCGCCGCCTTCATCTTTGCCGCGGCCATCGTCGCCGGCGCCTTTGGCACGCTCACCGAAGTCTATGGCGATTTCATGCGCGCCGCCGGCGCCTCGGGCCGGATGCGCGAATTGCTCGCCGCCCGGCCCGGCATCCGCGCGCCTGAAAACGCCACGCCGCTGCCGCTGCCGGCGCGCGGCGCGCTGGTGCTGGGTCATGTCACCTTCCATTATCCGTCCAAGCCCGAAGGTGCCGCGCTCGAAGATTTTTCGCTCGACATCGCCGCCGGCGAAACCGTCGCCATCGTCGGGCCGTCGGGCGCCGGCAAATCGACGCTGTTCCAGCTCGTCCAGCGCTTCTACGACCCCGAAGCTGGCGAAATCCGCCTCGACGGCGTGCCGCTGATCCGCGCCGACCCCGCCGAAATCCGCGCCCGCATCGCCGTCGTGCCGCAGGAAACCATGATCTTTGCCACCAGCGCGCTCGAAAACATCCGCTATGGCCGCCCCGACGCGACCGAGGCCGACGTCTGGGCCGCTGCCGTTGCCGCCCATGCCGATCTCTTCCTCCGCCAGCTTCCCCAAGGCATCAACAGCTTTCTCGGCGAAGCCGGAACGCGCCTGTCGGGTGGCCAGCGCCAGCGCCTCGCCATCGCCCGCGCCATCCTGCGCGACGCGCCGATCCTGCTCCTCGACGAAGCCACCAGCGCGCTCGACAGCGAAAGCGAACGCCTGGTGCAGCACGCACACGAAGGCCTGATGCACGGACGCACGACGCTGGTCATCGCCCACCGTCTCGCCACGGTGCGCAATGCCGACCGCATCATCGTCATGGACCATGGCCGCATCGTCGCCGAAGGCACCCACGACCGGCTGATCGCCGGCGGCGGACTTTACGCCAGGCTGGCGCAGCTGCAGTTCGACGAAGCGAGTCCAAAAGTGGCGTAAATCCGGTAAACCTCTCCCCGTGCGGGAGAGGTCGAACTCGCAAAGCGAACTGGCAGACGGGTCGGCAGCAGCGCATTGCAGTTACCGAAACCTTGCCCTAATTTCCGGGAATGTCTGTCGAACCAATCACAAAACAGCCGCCCGCGGCCGCAACCTTCTCCTCCGCCCGCAACGCCGCGCAGACATGGCGAGGCCAGTGCATCGACGTTTTTGCCGAAGTCGAGCAGCGAACGAACTCGCTCCTGATCAAGGCGATGAGCATTCCCGCCTATGCTGACCTGAAACTGAAGCCGGCTTTCCCGGTCCTTGTCGGTCAAAAATATGAGCGCTTGCGAAAACTGCTGACGATCGAAGGGCCGTTGCAACTTCATGGCGAAACCGCCGCGCTCAGTCTTGAAGCGTTCCTCAAATTTCACGATCTTCGCAATTTGCTCTGCCACGGCGCCCTCCAGGTAACCCTGGCAGAGGATCAGAGCCCCTATTACATCTTCGTAATCTTGAAGCCGATCGGCGCGGGTCCGGGATCTACAGCGATCAGGCAATCCGACACGATTGAAATGCGGAACTCGCTTAAATCGGCTGCAAGGGCACTGATGATCGAATTGGCCGCATTGGAGAACGCCCTGTCAACCCCAGCTGCGCGACCGCGCAAGTCAGCCTGATCGAAAGCCCGCGCTGCTTGGCTTTGGTTCGCGGTATCAATCGGTCCAGCAGCGACGCGCAGGGAACGCGCAAAAAAAAGCGCAGGCAAAGCCCACGCTGATGTCTGCCGCATTTGGGCCGGTCGCCTCGCTGGCGGGCCTTGCGTGCCGCC
>JANNJH010000481.1:0-1684 GCA_031405775.1 Sphingomonadales bacterium
GCCCTTCACCGTGTCCGCCGCCGAACGCGCCCGCATCGCCGAATTCGGCATGTATCGCCCCGACATGGAATCCGATGCCTGCGGCGTCGGGTTGATCGCGGCGACCGACGGCAAGCCATCGCGCCGTGTCGTCGTGGCCGGCATCGAGGCGTTGAAGGCGGTATGGCATCGCGGTGCCGTCGACGCCGATGGCAAGACCGGCGATGGCGCCGGTATCCATGTCGAGATCCCGCTGGATTTCTTCAACGAACATATCGGCCGCGCCGGGCACAAGCCCAAGCCGAACCTGCTGGCGGTAGGGCAGGTGTTTTTGCCGCGCACCGATCTTGCGGCGCAGGAGACCTGCCGCACCATCGTTGAATCCGAGATCATCGGATTTGGCTATAAGGTCTATGGCTGGCGGCAGGTGCCGGTCGATATTTCGGTGATCGGCGACAAGGCGATGCTGTCGCGCCCCGAGATCGAGCAAATCATGATCGCCGGGCCGTTGCCGGCGCCAGAGGGCGACAAATCCGCCATCGAGGCGTTCGAGAAGGACCTTTATCTCATCCGCCGGCGGATCGAGAAGAAGGTCATCGAGGCGCAGATACAGGGCTTCTACATCTGCTCGCTGTCGGCGCGGTCGATCATCTACAAGGGGCTGTTCCTCGCCGAGGAACTGTCGGTGTTTTATCCCGATTTGATGGACGAACGCTTCACCTCGCGCTTCGCCATCTATCACCAGCGCTATTCGACCAACACCTTTCCGCAATGGTGGCTGGCGCAGCCGTTCCGTTGTCTTGCCCATAATGGCGAGATCAACACGGTGCGCGGCAACACCAACTGGATGAAAAGCCATGAGATCAAGATGGCGGCGGCGGCGTTCGGCGAACATTCCGGCGACATCAAGCCGCTGATTCCGGCCGGCGCGTCGGACACAGCGGCGCTGGATGCGGTGTTCGAGGCGTTCGTGCGCTCGGGCCGCGATGCGCCGACCGCCAAGCTGATGCTTGTCCCCGAGGCGTGGGGCAAGGACGACACGCTGCCCCAGGCGCACCGCGACATGTATGCGTTTTTCGCCAGCATCATGGAGGCCTGGGACGGGCCGGCGGCGCTGGCGATGACCGATGGCCGCTGGGTCGTCGCCGGGCTCGATCGCAACGCGCTGCGGCCGATGCGATATTGCCTGACGCGCGACGGCCTGCTGGTCACGGGTTCCGAGGCCGGGATGGTCATCATCCCCGAAATCGACGTGGTGATGAAGGGGGCGCTGGGGCCGGGCGAGATGATCGCCGTCGATCTCGATGGCGATGGCGTGGCGGCAGGCCCGCGCTTTTATTCCGACCGCGAGATCAAGGATCGCATCGCCGGCGCCCATGACTATGGCGCGATGGTGGCCGGGTTCACCAATTTCACGTCGATGCAGGGCCATGACGGCGCGCAGCCGGGGGCGCGTTATGGCCGTGACGAACTGCGCCGGCGCCAGGTCGCCGCCGGGCAGACCATGGAGGACATGGAGCTGTTGCTCAGCCCGATGGTCGAGGACGCCAAGGAAGCCATCGGCAGCATGGGCGACGACGCGCCGCTGGCGGTGATTTCCCAAAATCCGCGCAATCTGAGTCATTTTTTCCGGCAGAATTTCAGCCAGGTCACCAACCCGCCGATCGACAGCTTGCGCGAAACCCGGGTGATGAGCCTGAAGACG
>JANNJH010000482.1:0-2079 GCA_031405775.1 Sphingomonadales bacterium
GGGCGGCGAAGGCAGCGGCAAGTCGACTCAGGCGCGACTTCTCGCAGAGCGTCTGAGCAGTGTCGGAAAAGTCGTTGTTCTTACACGAGAACCCGGCGGAACGACCGGTGCCGAAGCGATCCGCGCACTGCTCGTCACAGGCGATATTGATCGCTGGACGCCGTGGAGCGAGGCATGCCTCGTCAATGCCGCGCGTGCCGACCATGTCGCGCGGGTAATCCGGCCGGCGCTGGCACGGGGTGACTGGGTGATCTGTGACCGGTTTGTCGATTCGACGCGGGCTTACCAGGGCGCCGGCAAGGGCATCGCCGATAGCGATCTTTGCACGCTGCACCGGCAGGTCAGCGGCGATCTATGGCCCGACCTGACGCTCGTCCTGACGGTGAAAACCGGTCTTGGGCTGGCGCGGGCGGGTGCGCGGGGGGATGCCGAGCGGCGCTTCGAGAGCCATGGCCGGGCCTTCCACGAGCGTGTCGCCGGGTTCTTCGAAGCCTTGCCGGGAAACGAGCCCGTGCGGTGTCGCGGTCTCGACGCCGATCAACCGATCGAAACCCTCGCCGCCGCCATCGCCGCGCTGATCCTACCATGATCGGCCATGACGAACAGGTCGCAGCCTTCAAGGCCGCCTTTGTCGGCCAGCGCCCGCATCACGCCTGGCTGCTGACCGGGCCGCAGGGACTCGGCAAGGCGCTGTTTGCCGAAATCGCGGCGATCTGGCTGCTGGCGGGCAAGCCGGCGGGAGAGGGCTTTGAAGGGGGCGAAGCCAGCCCGGCGGCGTCGCGGATCGCGGCCGGAAGCCACCCCGATTTCCGCCGCCTCGTCCGCACCGAGGATGACAAGGGCAAGCTGCGCGCCGTCATCCGCGTCGACGAGGTGCGGGCGTTGCAGCCGTTGTTTCGCCAGACACCGTCCATCGCCGATTGGCGCGTCGTTATCGTCGACAGTGCCGACGAGATGAACCCGCAATCTGCCAATGCCTTGCTGAAGAATCTTGAGGAACCGCCTGAACAAACCTTGTTCTTCCTGATCAGCCATACCCCCGGCCGCCTGCTGCCGACGATCCGGTCGCGCTGCCGGACATTGCGCTTCAACCGTCTCGCCGATGCCGAGGTCGATGCCGTCCTCGCTCGCGCCGCCTCCGACCTCGATGATGAAGATCGCGCCGTGCTGGTGCGCATCGCCGAGGGCGCGCCGGGGCGGGCGCTGCGCTTTGCCGAAACCGGCATCGCGGCGCTTGAAGAACAACTCGCCGACCTCGCCGTCACCGCTGCGGCCGCGGCGCCGGCCAAGGTGCTGGCGCTGGCGCGCTCACTCGCCGGCAAGGCCAACACGCCGCGCTACGAGGCGTTCCTCGAACTCGCCCCCGCCATGCTTGCCCATGCGGCGCGGACGCGGTCCGGCCCGGCGTTGGCCCGCACCATCGCCGATTGGGAAGCCGCCAGCCAACTCGCCGCCGGCGCCGTGGCGCTGTCGCTCGATCCGCAGGCGGTGGCGTTCGATATCGCCGGCAAGGTCGCGGCGCTGGCGGAGACCCGCTAAGACGTGCTCTTACACTGAAGCGTTGCGCTGCGGGACAATCTCCCCCATTCCGTCGCACCATGGGTAACCGTTTCTACATCACCACCGCCATCGCCTATCCGAATGGCAAGCCGCACATGGGCCATGCCTATGAAGCGATCGCCACCGATGCCATCGCGCGTTTCCGGCGGCTGATGGGCGACGATGTGCGCTTTGTCACCGGCACCGACGAGCATGGCCTCAAGATCGCCCAGGCGGCGCGCGCGGAAAGCGTCGAGCCGCGCGCCTATGTCGATCGCATGTCGCAGGCGTTCATCGATCTCGACCGGCAATTGGGGATCAGTTTCGACCGCTTCATCCGCACCACCGATAGCGATCACCAGGCGCTGTGCCAGGAATTGTGGCGCCGCATGGCGGCCAAGGGCGACCTGTATCTGGGCCGTTACGAAGGCTGGTACTCGGTTCGCGACGAAGCCTATTATGAAGATAGCGAGCTGAGCGCGGGCGAGGGGGGCGAGAAGCTTTCGCCCAACGGCACGCCGGTCGAATGGACCGCCGAGG
>JANNJH010000483.1:0-3863 GCA_031405775.1 Sphingomonadales bacterium
CGGTTGTCGAAAACGGCGCCGTCACTATCGGCGCCATCGCCAATACCTTGGCGACGATGCCCGAAGCCGAGGCTTGCGAGATCGCCGAGCGAATTTTCGAGCTGTTCGTGCAGGTCGCCGAACTGCATTTTCGACATTGAGATTACAGGAGTTCCCATGTCCCATACCACGATGACCCCCGCGGTTCGCGCCATTCTGGCGAATTACGAGAGCGACAATCCCGGCACCAAGGCCAATTTGGCGCGCATCCTCATGCAGGGCCGGCTCGGCGGCACCGGCAAGCTCGTCATCCTGCCGGTCGACCAGGGTTTCGAACATGGCCCGGCGCGCAGCTTTGCGCCCAACCCCGACGCCTATGATCCGCATTATCATTTCCAGCTGGCGATCGATGCCGGGCTTTCGGCCTATGCGGCGCCGCTTGGCATGATCGAGGCGGGGGCGGACACGTTTGCCGGGCAGATTCCGACGATCCTCAAGGCCAACAGCTCCAACAGCTGGGCAACCTGCGTCAACCAGGCGGTGACCGGCACCGTCGACGATGCGCTGCGTCTTGGCTGTTCGGCGATCGGTTTCACCATTTATCCGGGCTGTGACGATATCTTCGACCTGCTTGAGGAAATCCGCGAGCTTTCGCAGCAAGCCAAGACCGTCGGTATCGCCACGGTGATCTGGTCGTACCCGCGCGGCGGCGAGATTTCCAAGGCCGGCGAACTGGCATTGGATGTCGGCGCCTATGCCGCGCACATGGCGGCGCTGGCCGGGGCGCACATCATCAAGGTCAAGCTGCCGACCGCCCATATCGAGCAGAAGGACGCCAAGCAGGCCTATGAGGGCGGCGACTGGTCGACGCAGGCCAAGCGCGTCGCGCATGTGGCGAAGGCGTGCTTCAACGGCCGCCGGATCGTGGTGTTCTCGGGCGGCGCGGCCAAGGGCGCCGACGCGGTGTTTCAGGATGCGCGCGACATCCGCGACGGCGGCGGCAATGGCTCGATCATCGGTCGCAACACCTTTCAGCGGCCGCGCGCCGAAGCGCTGGCGATGCTCGACAAGATCGTCGAAATCTATCTGGGCAGGGACTAGCCGCGTTGACCGACGTCACCGACGACAGCGTTCCGCTCGACCCCGGCTTTGGCGAGCGTTTTGCCCGCCAGTTTCGGCCGGCGTGCCAGCTTTATGTCGTGTCGCCGCCAGCGATCGAGATTCCGGCCTTTGCCGAACGGTTGAAGGCGGCGCTGGCTGGCGGTCCGGTGGCGGCGTTTCAGCTGCGGTTGAAGGACGTTGCCGACGATGTCGTGCTGCGCGCCGCCGAGGCGTTGCTGCCGATCTGTGCCGAGCATGACGTGGCGTTCCTGCTCAACGATCGCGCCGACCTCGCCAAGGCCTGCGGCGCCGATGGCGTGCATCTGGGACAGTCGGACGGTTCGATCGCCGAAGCGCGGGCGCTGCTCGGGCCGGATGCCCAGATCGGCCGGACCTGCCACGACAGTCGGCATTTGGCGATGGAAGCGGGCGAACAGGGCGCCGATTATGTGGCGTTCGGGGCGTTTTACGAGACGACGACCAAGCCCAGCCATTATCGCCCGACGCCCGACATCTTGACGTGGTGGACGACGATCAGCCAGCTTCCCTGCGTCGCCATCGGCGGCATCACGCCGGCCAATGCCGCGCCGCTGGTGGCGGCGGGGGCGGATTTCATCGCGGTGGTCAACGCCGTGTGGCTGCACCCCGATGGGCCGGGGGCCGGGGTGGCAGCGTTCGACACCATGTTGGCAGAACGCGCCTGAGCCGCTAAGAGCCACGCTTTCCGATTTGGCGCAAAGAGACCGAACCCCGTGAAGATCAACAGTGTCGACATCCGTCCCGGCAACATCCTGGAGTATCAGGGCGGGCTGTGGCGCGCGGTGAAGATCCAGCATACCCAGCCCGGCAAGGGCGGCGCCTATATGCAGGTCGAGCTGAAAAACCTCATCGACGGCCGCAAGACCAACGAACGCTTCCGTTCGGCGGAGTCGGTCGAAAAGGTCCGCCTCGATACGCGCGATTACCAGTTCCTGTTCGCCGAGGGCGACATGCTGACGTTCATGGACAAGGTAAATTACGACCAGACGACGCTGCCGCGCGATCTGCTCGGCGATGCCGCGGATTTCCTGCAGGACGGCATGGACGTCGTCATGGAAACCTACGACGAAAAGCCGATTTCGGTGCAGCTGCCCGACCAGATCGAAGCGGTGATCGCCACCACCGAAGCCGTCGTCAAGGGCCAGACGGCATCGTCGAGCTACAAGCCGGCGATCCTCGAAAACGGCGTCCGCGTCATGGTGCCGCCGTTCATCAACGCCGGCACCAGGATCGTCGTCGATACCTATGAGCGCGAGTATGTGAAGCGCGCTGACTGAACTCTTCCCTCTCCCCTTGCGGGAGAGGGCGAGAGACGCCGCGACGCGGCGGCCCGGGGTGAGGGGGCTGTTCCGCGTAAGCCGCGCATGTCCGGCACAGCCCGCTCACCCCGCTCGGCGCAAGGACGCCGAGTCGCCCTCTCCCGCAAGGGGAGAGGGAGAATTAGAAAGACAAGCCATTGGTCGCCCATTCCGCCCTGATCACCGTCATGGAAAAGGCCGCGCGCAAGGCCGCGCCGCGCCTGCGCCGCGACTTCAACGAAGTCGATGCGCTGCAAGTGTCGCGCAAGGGCCCGGCCGATTTCGTTTCGAACGCCGATCGCGCCGCCGAACAGGCGATCGGCGAAGTGCTGATGCACGCCCGGCCCGATTGGGGGCTGTTGATGGAAGAAAGCGGCGAGCGCATCGGCAATGACAACCAGGCGCGCTGGATCGTCGACCCCTTGGATGGCACGACGAATTTCCTCCACGGCATGCCGCATTTCGCCATTTCGATCGCCGCCGAAGTTCATGGCGAAGTCGTCGCCGGATTGATCCACCAGCCGCTTACCGGCGAAAGCTTCTGGGCCGAAAAGGGCCGGGGCGCCTGGCTTTCGGATCGCCGCCTGCGGGTTTCGGCGCGGCGCGAATTGCCCGATTGCGTCATCGCCACGGGGATTCCCTTTCAGGGCCATGGCAAGTTCACCGAATTTTCAGGCATTCTCAATGCGGTGATGCCCGAAGTGGCCGGTGTCCGACGCTTCGGCGCGGCATCGCTCGATCTCGCCTGGGTGGCGGCGGGGCGCTTTGACGGCTTTTGGGAATCGGGCCTGGAATATTGGGACGTCGCGGCCGGGATCTTGCTGGTGCGCGAGGCCGGGGGCTTCGTCACCGATTATCGCGGCCAGGACAATATGGTGGCGCGCAGCGAAATCGTCGCGGCCAATGGCAATATCCAGTCGAAGCTGCATCGGCTGGTTGCAGGTGCGGTGCGTTAAGCGGATTGCAAAAGGCCGCTTAACGCACTGCAACCACCTTGCCCACCGCGCGCCTCCGGCCTAGAAGGCCGCACGAGAAATTTGTGCAGTGAAAGACTGACACGGAACATGTCCGAAATCGCCAGCCAGTATTTGCCGATCCTGCTGTTCCTGACAGTGGGAATCGTGTTCGCCTGCATCTTTGTCGGGGCGCCGATCGCGGTATCCAAGCTGACGGGCACGTCGAAGCCCGACACCATCAAGCTGAGTGAATATGAGAGCGGTTTCCCGGCGTTTTCGGACAGCCGCGGGCAGTTCGACGTGCGTTTCTACCTCGTCGCCATCCTGTTCATCGTCTTCGATCTGGAAGCCGCGTTCCTGTTTCCCTGGGCGGTGTCGCTGCACTGGGGCGGCGCCCCGGCGTGGTGGGCGATGATGGAATTCCTCGGCGAACTCGCCATCGGCCTCGCCTATGCGTGGAAAGTCGGAGCGCTGGAATGGGAATGATCAT
>JANNJH010000484.1:0-1093 GCA_031405775.1 Sphingomonadales bacterium
CCTTGGCGAGCAATGACAGCAGCAGCGCCGGCTTGTCCGCTTCGTGGACGTGGAAGACGGACTGCGTCGCGTTCTTCGCGAGCGTTCCGCTCTTCGCGACTTCGACCTTGATCGGGGAGTTCAGGTGGCGCTTCGCGTACCCGCCAACTTCGCCGCCGATGGTCGCCGAAAACAGCATCGTCTGCCGCGCGCGCGGGACGCGCGCGAGGAGGTGGTCGGGCTGTTCGCGGAAGCCCAGGTCGAGCATGCGGTCGGCCTCGTCCAGGACGAGGACTTCGACCTGGTCGAGCCGCACGTTGCCGCGGTTCAGGTGGTCGCAGAGGCGGCCCGGCGTGGCGACGATGAGTTCGTACCCGGCGCGGAGGTCGCGCACCTGCGGGCTCATGGCCGCGCCGCCGATGATGCCGGTGCCGCGGAAGCCGCGCACGTTGCCGAGGGCACGTGCTTGTTCGAGGATCTGCAGCACGAGTTCGCGCGTCGGCGCGAGCACGAGGCAGCGCACCGAGCCGCGCGTCGGCGATTTCGGCGCAGCAGCAAGGCGGTGCAAGGTCGGCAGCGCGAACGCCGCGGTCTTGCCGGTGCCGGTCTGCGCGATGCCGCACAGGTCGCGGCCGTCCATGACGGTTGGAATCGCCTGCATCTGGATCGGCGTCGGGGTGTGATAGCCTTCAGCGGCAAGCGCCTTGGCAATCGGTTCGGCGAGGCCGAAATCGGAAAATTGAGTCAAAATGATTCTTTCTGGTCGCGTGCAAAATGCACATGCGACGCCTGCACCGTTATGGTGCGGAGGTCGCGGGGGGTCTTTTCGACGACCCGCATGATAAGGGCAGCCCTGGGTGGGGAGTGCGCATGAGAACGATGTCGAGGCAATTTCGCCTGATCACGCACATCGTTCGAGCAGCGGCATCGTTGCCGCGCTTACGCCGGGGTCATATGGCGCAGCGCAGCGCGAATGTCAATTGCACTGCTGGGGATTGGCGGGGGCCGGCACTTCAGGCCATAGCGGCGGGGGCCGGCGTTCGCGCTTTCCACACCGCCACGATCAACACGAAGCCCGCGACCGACGCAACACCGGCGCCGGCCTCGGTCAGCA
>JANNJH010000485.1:0-4303 GCA_031405775.1 Sphingomonadales bacterium
GGCGGACCTTGCGGCCCGCCTCTTTCATTCCGAAAATGTCAGCAACTAGTTGGCGTAGGCTTCGTTGCCGACAAAGCCCATCTTGGTCAGACCCGCCTGTTGGGCTTCGGCCATGACCTTGTCGACGGTTTCGTACTTGGCAAGACCTTCGGGACGCAGGCGAAGCTCGGGCTGGGGCGAGATCGCCGCGGCTTGGCGCATATAGCTGCGCAGGGTCGGCAGATCGACTTCGGTCTTGTTCCAGTAGATGTTCGACAGGAAGTCGACATCGACCTGGTTGAACACCGGATCGACCTGGTTGTTCTTCGGCGGCGTATTGACCGGCAGGTCAAGCTTTACCGCGTGGGTCTGCACCGGAATCGTAATGATGAACATGATCAGCAGCACGAGCATGACGTCGATCAACGGCGTCGTGTTCATGTCGGGAATCGGGTCACCCAAGGCGACACTTCCCAAAGAAATTGACATGCGACTCTACTCCTTGAATTCGGGCGATATGGGGATGACCAGCACCGGGGGAGCCCGGTGGCCGTCCTACCACATCAGCGCGTGACCTGGCCTTCGGCAGGGTTCGAAATAAAGCCGATCTTCAGAAAGCCGGCACGTTGCATGGTGTAGATCACCCCGCCAACGCAGCGATACTCCATGTCCTTGTCACCGCGGACATGAACTTCCGGAAGCTCGATCTTGCCGCCCTTCTTTTCCTGCCGGGCGATCTCGTTCTTCAGCGCCTTCACACCCCGGTCGAGCAGTTCCTGCTTCGAGTCGATCTTGGTCTGGTTCCAATAGGTATCGCAATTCGCGTCAACCGAAAGCAACACATTCTCGGGCTTCGTCGTCGTCGGCAGGTTGGTCACCGTCGGCAACGTCAGTGGCACGGTCTGGATAGCGACCGGGACGGTGATCAGAAAGATGATGAGAAGCACCAACATGACGTCGACGAGCGGCGTCGTGTTGATCTCCGTTATCGGACTTTCGGTACCGTCCTCGTTCGGCGATCCGATGTTCATCGACATGTGTCAGAAGCCCTTGAAATGTTTCGAGCCGAGGCTGTTTGCCGAAGGATCAGCGAGCGACAGGCTTGGCACCGGCCGCAGCAGGAGCAGGAGCAGGCACCGTGATACGCGTGCCGGACACCAGCGCCCCATGGACATCCGCCGAGAAGTTGTTGAGCTTTTCGACGACATCCTTGTTGCGGCGGATCAGCCAGTTGTAGCCGAGCACGGCGGGAACGGCGACAGCAAGGCCGAGCGCGGTCATGATCAGCGCTTCACCGACCGGGCCGGCGACCTTGTCGATCGACGCCTGGCCAGCAAGGCCGATGTTGATCAGGGCGCGATAGATACCGACGACGGTACCGAACAGACCGATGAACGGCGAGGTCGAACCGACCGAAGCGAGGAACGACAGGCCACCCTGAAGTTTCGCGCTAACGCCTGTGTTCGAACGGTTGAGCGCCATCGAAACCCATTCATGCTGGTCGATCTTGTCGGTCAGGCGACCTTCGTGGTGATCGGCGGCGCGCAGGCCGTCATCGACGATCTGGCGGAATGGCGAATTCTTGTCGAGCTTGGCGGCGCCGGACTTGAGGTCGGGAGCCGTCCAGAACTTCTTCTCGAGCTCCTTGGCTTCGTTCAACACCTTCCGCTGGTCGATGTATTTTGTGATAATGATGTACCAGGACACCAGCGACATGAAGACCAGGATCGCGAACACCGACTGGGCGATGATACCACCCTGCTCGAGCGCGGCCGCCAGGCCATAGGGATTTTCGACTGCGACAGTTTCCATTGTGATCTTCCCTCGATTATTCGTTCGAACAAGTTGCGTTCATGTGTTGGTCTGGTGGTCCGCAGCGGGGCGCATTGGCCCCGCCGAGGCCGGATTAACGAGCGTCTTTCAACTGCCAGCGAACCGGCTGCGACTTGGTTTCCGAAACCGGCTGGCCATCACGGGTCGCCGGATTGAAGCGGAAACGTCGAATGATGATCTTGCACGTCGCGTCATCGAGCCGCGCGGAACCGCTCGACTGGACGACGGTGCAGGCTGAAACCTTGCCGGTCGAATCGACGATATAGTTGACGCGCGTCACGCCCTGTTCCTCGGCGCGCCGCGACGCATCGGGATAATCGTCTTCGCTGATGACATTGCCGCGACCTTTCGGCGTTGCCGGGGTCGGCGGGGCAGCCGGGGCAGCGACCGGAGCCGGGGCCGGAGCGACAAAGCGCGGCGGCTCAGCCTGCGGGATCTGCGGCTGCACCGTCATCGCCGGCGCGGATTCGGTCTGGATCGAAACTTCCGGCGGCGGCACGAACGGCGGGATATCGATGTCCTTCGGCGGCGGCGGTGGCGGCGGTGGCGGCGGCGCCTTGTCCTTGACGTTCACCGTTTCAAGCGGATTTACGATCGCCTTTACAGCCTTCAGGGCAAGCCCGGTGACAAAAGCATAACCGAGAATGACATGCAGCAGGGCGACGAGCCCCAATGCAACCATCCGGTTCTTGCTCATTCCTGTGTCAGCATAAGCCATGGGCGCCGCGAAACTCCCTGAAACAAAAAACGTGAAGCGCCGGGTGCGTCAGCGACCCTTCAGCCTTTCGGCACTCCCTCTCGAAAGATGCCTTAACCGCATCAGGGGCGACGCCGCAACAGATTTGTGACGAAAGGACGGCAAGACCCCAGTCAAGTGGACGTTTATACCGAATCTTGCGGTCGATGTTGCCGCCTCCGCCAAGCGACGCCGCGCCGGCGGCGCGCGCCATTTTCGTACCGGTTGCGGCGGGTCCGGCCGACGCCTACACCGCGAGAATGGCAAGAACCTTTCGATTCGGACCCGTCACTGCCGTCTTGGTCGCCTGCGCCGTGGTCGCCGGCAGCGGTTCGTCGCCCGCCGCGGCAGCAGCGCCATCATATGTTGCGGCAACGGCGCCATCATACGCCGATCTGGCCGATCTCACACTCGCCGCACCGGTGATCGTGCGTGCCACCATCACCAGAAGCGAGCGAATCGCCGACAGGGACAGCAGCGGGCTGCGCCCTGGCCGCGCCCGGCTGCTCATCACCGCCGCGGTCGATGCGGCGCTCGTCGCCCCCGCCGCCATCCCGGCGTCGCTGTCCTGGCTGTGGGATGCGCCGCTCGAGTCCCGCGGCAAGCCGCCCAAGCTCAAGCGCCAACTTGTCCTCGCCTGGCTGGCGACGCCCGCCGCCGATGGCAAGACCCGCCTCGTCGCCGGTTCGGGCCAACAGCCCTGGGACGCCGCGACGGAAACCCGCGTCCGCGGCATCGCGGTCGAGGCGCGATCGGGCAGCGTCCCCGCCATCAACGGCGTCGCCAATGGCTTTCGCGCCGATGGCACGGTGCCGGGCGAGAGCGAGAGCCAGTTTTTCCTGACCGCCGCCGCTGGCAACGGTTCCGGGGGCATGACGATGGTCGTCACCACCAGGCCCGGCGAGCCCCGCCGCGTCGCCGTGGCGCGCGGCGATGTCATCGACGAATCAGCGACGATCGTTCGCCCTGAAACGCTTTTGCGCTACCGCCTCGCCTGTTACCTGCCGGCCGAGTTGCCCAAGGCGGCTGGCGGCGGAGACCCGGCACTCGCCGCCGACTGGCGCGCGGCGCTGGCCAGCCTTGGCCCCTGCGGCCGGACGCGATAGGCCGCCAGAGCGCTTTCCGACCCGGAAGAATCGGGTCGGCGCTCTACCGCTTTGGTTTGCCGCGTTTTCTTGACCTCTAGAAGCTGCTGATCTCGACGCCCACGGCGGCGCAATCGGCGTAGATATCGGGCTTGCGCGTCGAAACCCGCACCGCCTCGACACCCTGGCGGGCCGCCACCAGCGCATAGATTTCGTGCGCCACGGTTTCCTGGAGGTTGAAGCGCCGGCCGTCGACCAGCGCCAGCACCGACGACCGCAGCACGTCATAATCCCAGGCTTGGGCCACCGTGTCGCAATGCGGAAAAAAGCTTTCCGACAACCAGACTTCGACGTTGACCCGAAGCCGCTGCGGCGTGCCTATCTCGAAATCATGAAAGCCGATATCGACCGGCAGGTCGAAATCCTCGAGCAGGATCTTGCGGGTCTTCGGCGCCAGCGCCGCCGGAATCAGGCCTTCAAGGCGGGGAGCAGCGGTCAGTTCGTCGATCATTTGTCCACCATATAGGCCACGTCACGCGGCAATCCGAGCAAGCGTTGCCCGCCATCCAGCACCAGCGTCTGGGCGTTGTACGTCGGCGTCGCAACAATGAACCGCAACGCCGCCACAATCTCCTCCACCGCGACACCACGTCGCAGCGGGTTGAGGCCG